>CAXBPJ010000280.1:0-3406 GCA_963977325.1 uncultured Brevundimonas sp.
CGGTTCCAGCCGGAAGGTGATGCCCTGTATCAGCGCCCGCCTGTCGGTCGATGAAGGCGTCGTCGCGTCCTACGTCCACAACGCGGTGTCGCCGGGCGTCGGTCGCATCGGCGTGCTGGTCGCCCTGCACGGCGCCGGCGACAAGACCAAGCTGCGCGAGCTGGGCCGCAAGATCGCCATGCACGTGGCCGCGACCTCGCCGCTGTCGCTGAACACCGATGACCTGGACCCGGCCGCGATCGAGAAGGAACGCCAGGTCCTGACCGAGAAGGCCAAGGAAGACGGTCGCCCGGAAAACATGATCGCCAAGATCGTCGACGGCCAGATCGCCAAGTTCCAGAAGGACGTGGTGCTGACCAAGCAGCCGTTCGTGATGAACCCGGACCAGACCATCGAGCAGCTGGTCGCCGACGAAGGCAAGGCCCTGGGCAACCCCGGCCTGCACATCGGCGGCTTCGTGCGCATGGCGCTGGGCGAAGGCGTCGAAAAGGTCGAGGGCCCGGATCTGGCCAGCGAAGTCGCCTCGATGATGACTCCGCCGAAGGCGTGACGTGAGCCTCTCCTCCCCATCGCTGCGCGACGGGGAGGAGAGAACAAGGCGCTCCGGCTGTGGCGGCCGGGGCGCCTTTGTCTATAAGGAGCGGCCGAATCCGCGCCGCCTGACCGGAAGTCCCAATCATGACCGACGCCGCTCCTCAGTTCCGCTATCGGCGCATCCTGCTGAAGGTCTCGGGCGAGGTCCTGATGGGCGAGCAGGGCTATGGCATCGACATGAAGACGGTCGACACGGTGGCCGCCGCCGTGGCCCAGGTGGCGCGCGAGGGCGTCGAGATCTGCCTGGTCATCGGCGGGGGCAACATCTTCCGCGGCGTCTCTAAGGCGGCCGGCGACATGGACCGCGCCTCGGCCGACTACATGGGCATGCTGGCCACCATCATGAACGCGCTGGCGATGCAGGCGGCGCTGGAGAAGATCGGCGTCGACACCCGCGTCCAGAGCGCCATTCCCATGGCCGCCATCGCCGAACCCTACATCCGCAGGCGCGCCCTCAGGCACCTTGAGAAAGGCCGCGTGGTGATCTTCGCCGCCGGTGTGGGCGCGCCCTTCTTCACCACCGATTCCGGGGCCGCTCTGCGCGCCGCCGAGATGGGCTGCGACGCCCTGCTGAAGGGCACCAGCGTGGACGGGGTCTATTCTGCCGACCCCAAGAAGGATCCCGACGCCACGCGCTATGACACCCTCAGCTATCGCGATGTGCTGGCCAACGATCTGAAGGTGATGGACGCCTCGGCCATCGCCTTGATGCGGGACTCGAAGATCCCGATCGTGGTGTTCTCGATCCGCGCCGAGGATTCGCTGCGGCGAACCCTGACGGGCGAAGGCACGTTCACCATCATCAACTGACCGACATCCAAGAAGACGACCCGAAGGAAACGACCATGGCCAAGCCAGATCTCAAGAGCTTCCGCGACCGGATGGACAAGTCCGTCGGCGCCCTGAAGGACGAGTTCGGCGGCTTGCGCACGGGGCGGGCCAACGCCGGTCTGCTCGATCCCGTCCAGGTGGAAGCCTATGGCTCAACCTCGCCGCTGAACGCCGTGGCGGCGATCAGCGTGCCCGAGCCGCGGATGATCTCGGTCAATGTCTGGGACCGGGGTATGGTGGTCTCGGTCGAAAAGGCCATCCGCGCCGCCGGCCTTGGTCTGAACCCGATCGTGGACGGCCAGACCCTGCGCATTCCCATCCCGCCCTTGACCGAGGAACGCCGCAAGGACCTGGTGAAGCTGGCCGGCAAATACGCCGAGCAGCAGAAGATCGCGGTGCGCAACGTGCGCCGCGACGCCAACGAAGAGCTGAAAAAGGCCGAGAAGGCGTCCGACATCAGCCAGGACGAGCAGAAGAAGATGGAGGCCGAGGTCCAGAAGGACACGGATGCGGCCATCAAGCGCATCGACGAGATGCTGAAGGTCAAGGAAGCGGAAATCATGCAGGTTTGAGGCGTTTCGCGCTAAGGAACGCCCCATGCCTGTCCAGACCCGCCCCGCGCCGGACGCGCCGTCCACGGACGGATCAGCCGCTCTCGGTCCCGCTCACGTCGCCATCATCATGGACGGCAACGGCCGCTGGGCGACCAAGCGCGGCCTGCCGCGCGCCGCCGGTCACCGCGCCGGGGTCGAGGCCCTGAAGCGTACGGTGAAAGCCGCGCCGGAGGTTGGGGTGCGCTGTCTGACCGTGTTCGGCTTTTCGACCGAGAACTGGCGCCGATCGGCCGAGGAGGTCTCGGACCTGATGGGCATGGTCCGCGCCTTCGTCGATTCCGACCTGCAGAGGCTACACCGGGAAGGGGTCAAGGTCTGCGTTCTGGGCCGGCGCACCGGCGTGCCGTCCGATATCGCCGCCATGATTGAGCGCGCCGAGCGGCTGACTGAAGACAACGACCGCTTTCGTCTGCAGGTCGCCTTCAACTACGGCGGCCGGGCCGATCTGGTCGATGCCGCGCGCCGCCATGCCGAGCGGGTGCTGGCAGGCGAAGCCGGCCCCGAGATCGATGAGGCAGGGTTCGGTGACCTGCTGTCCACCCAGGGTTCGCCGCCGCTGGACCTGGTGGTTCGCACCTCGGGCGAGATGCGGCTGTCAAACTTCCTGTTGTGGGAGGCGGCCTACGCCGAACTGGTGTTTCAGGACATCCTGTGGCCGGACTATGGTCGCGAGGCCCTGGCCGAGGCGGTGGCCCGCTATCGTGACCGCGAGCGGCGCTTCGGCGGACGGCCGGCGTCGGCGGCCGTCGCGGCGCCCGCATGACGGCGTTGCTGGCTGGCAATATCGGCGTGCGCACCGCCTCGGCGGTCGTGCTGGCGCCCGCCGCCGTGGCCGCCGCCTGGCTGGGCGGGCTGTGGTTCTTCGCCGTCATGGTGGCGGCGGTCATCCTGCTGTCGATCGAATGGGCGCTGATGAGCGCGCCGCGCCATTATCGCGCCGTGGCCTGGGCTGTGGGCGCGGCTCTGGTGGCGACAATCCTGGTGGTGCAGTTCGGGAGGCTGTCCACCGCGCTGGTGGTCATGGTCGTGGCCGCCGGAGCCGCGGCCCTGTTCGCGCGTCGTCAGGGCCAGTCCGGCACTGACGCCTCCTACGGCGTGCTCTACATCGGCTGGCCGGCGCTGCTGGTCATCTGGCTGCGGGAGATGCCCGACGGCCTGGGCTGGACAGTGTTCCTGTTCGCCGTGGCCTGGTCGGCCGATGTCATGGCTTTCGTGACGGGCAGCCTGCTCAAAGGTCCCAAGCTATGGCCGCGCTTTTCGCCCAACAAGACCTGGGCCGGTTTCATCGGTGGGCTGATCGCGGGCACGGCGGCGGGCGCACTGTCGGCGGTATGGCTTGAGTTAAGCGGTCTGACGCCGGCCTGGGG
>CAXBPJ010000281.1:0-3395 GCA_963977325.1 uncultured Brevundimonas sp.
CCGCGATGGCCATTTTCATGGCGTTCGCCTCGAACGCCGCCGCCAATGAGAACGCGCCCACGACGGGCCCGGTTCCCTATGAGCAGGTCGTGGCCATGGAGCGGGCGGCGGAACTCGCCGAAACGGAGCGGATGGCGGCGATCGCCGCTGAGGCCGCCGAGTTCGCCAATGAGGACGCCGACTGGCGTCTGTCGGCGCGGCTGTATCACGCGGGCGGCGGCGGCGCGACGGGCAACGACTCGCTGGGATGCCGGCCGATCGCCATGCGCACCGTGGCCATCGATCCGCGCGTGGTGCCGCGCCGCACCCGCCTGTTTATCCGCGAGACGGTCGGTATGGAGATGCCCGACGGCACTCTGCACGACGGCTTCTGGTACGCCTCGGACACCGGGGGCGCGATCAAGGGCTCCAAGATCGATCTCTACACCGGTCACGGCCGCGGTTCGATGAGCCCGGCGATGAAGCACAATATGAAGACCCTGACGGTGGTCGAGGCCGGCACCTTCGACGGCTGCCCGCCGGATTGGCAGACCGCTTCGAACTGACGTCAGTCTCCGCGTGCCGGCGTCTCCCGCCGATCCTCCTGGACGGGATTGAGCGCCAGCGCTTCATAAGAACGGGCGAGTTCCAGCGATCGGTCGCGATCCGCGCCGCTCTCGCGCTCGGCCTGACGGCGCCAGGCCCGCGCCTTTTCCCGCAGCCTTTCCCTGTCCATGGCCGTTAGCCTATCACGAAGCGTCACGGCTGGCGCGGGTGTCGGTGGTGCATGACCATCAGATCGGCGTGAGGGGCGCTATGGGGTTCGCCTGGGCGGTCGCGGGGCTGGTTGTGGTGGTGCTGGGCGCCCTGGCGACGCCGCGCAAGGGCGGTGGGCGTCGCCGGGGACGTGATCGCTTCGCCGAGCGCATGAAGCGGCTGGATGACTAGATCATAGCGACAGCCGCCGCTGAATCCCGACTCCCTTGAGGAAATCTTCGTCGTGGCTGACGATCACCAGGGCTCCGTCGTAGGCGGCCACGGCCCTTTCCACCGCCGTCAGCGATTCCAGGTCCAGATGGTTGGTCGGTTCATCGAGGATCAGCAGTTGCGGCGGGCGGGCCCCGCTCAGGACGCAGGCCAGGGCCGCACGGAGGCGCTCGCCGCCTGACAGGCTCTGAACAGTGCGTTGGGCGGCGGTGTTGCGGAACAGGAAGCGCGCCAACGCGGCCTGCGCGTGATTGGGCGTGCTGTCGGGATTGATCCGCCGAAAGGCGTTCAGCAGGGTTTCCTGCGGGCGCAGGAGGGCGGCATCCTGGTCGAGCGCCGCAGCCTCCACCGGCCGCGACACCGTCCCTGCGTCCGGGCCTTGAAGGCCGGCCATGACCCGCAACAGGCTGGATTTGCCCGATCCGTTCGACCCGGTGATCGCCAGCCGGTCCGGACCGACCAGGGACAGGTCCAGCGGACCGACCAGGCCGCGGTCGCCTGCCAGAATCTCGACGGCCTGCAACTCCAGCACCTTCCGGCCGACCGTCAGGCCCGTGGGCGGCATCGGCGGCGCGAGGGTCCGCAAGCTTTCGACGCGAGACCGCGCCTCGAAGAGGGCGTCCTCCGTCTCCTCGGCGCGTCTGTCATTGGCACGGGCCAGGCGCGCGCCGGTGGCCTCTGCCTGCTGAGCCCGGGCGTCCAAGAGGATCTTGGGATCGGAGGAGTGACGCCGCGACAGCTTGCCGGCGCGATCGCGGCGAGCCTGGCGTTCCGTCGCCGCCTGGGCGCGGCGCGCGGTCTGGTCGGCATTGCGTCTGGCGGATTCCAGGTCGCGATCGGCGGCCTCGATTTCGATCGCCTTGCGTTCGGCGTAAAGATCCCAGCCCCCGCCATAGAGGCGCGGTCCGAGGCTGGAGAGGTCGAGGATGCGGTCCATGCGGCGCAGCAGGCTGCGATCGTGACTGACCACGACGGCCCCGCCCGCCCAGTGCTCGACGACCTCGTTGACCAGCCGGCGGCCTTCGGCGTCGAGATGATTGGTGGGTTCGTCAAGCAGAATGAGATCCGGCGCCGCCAGGATCAGCCGGGCCAGACCCAGACGGGTACGCTCTCCGCCGCTCAGCTTTCTGATCGGGTGTCGCGGGTCGAGCGGCCGCAGGCCGACGTCGGCGAAGGCAGCCTCGATCCGACCCTCCAGCGTCCAGTCGGCCTCGGCCAGATCGTTTTCGGTCGCGCGTCCCTCGAGGATGCGATCCAGCCGCTCGATATCATCGGCGACGCCAAGCGCCTGCGCGATGGAGCCGTTCGTGGACGGTGTTTGCTCAAGTCTCCCGACGGAACCGTTACGGCTGACGGTTCCCTCGGCCGGTGGGACAAGGCCCTGGATCAGATCGAGCAGGGTGGTTTTGCCGGCGCCGTTGCGGCCGACGACGCCCAGGCGTTCGCGCCCGAGGCTCAGGCTCAGATTGTCGAAAAGCGTGAGGCCGTCAGGCGTACGGGCCGCGACGGCGTCGAGCGTCACGAATGCGGACGCGGAGGGGCTTGGGCTGGGGACGCGAGACATGAAGGAGGATCAGCGCAACGGCGGCCGCGGCGGCCGGGAAAAGGGCGAAACCGATTTCCATTGCGTCGATCATGGGCGTCCAAGCCTCCTTCAGGCGTCGGGTCTGATGCGAATGTGGGTCCAAACGGCCAATCTGGCAAGCGGGCGCGACCGAACGTCTCATTCGGCATGGTGCGGAGCGGCGTTCCGTGAGAGCGTCCATGGGCGTTGGGAGGGGTGACATGCGCGCGCAATTCGGAATGCTTTTGGCGGCTCTGGCGGCGGGAGCCTGCGCCAGCGGACCCGACACGCCTCTGGGGCCTCCCACCCCCGGTCGTCTCGAAGCCCGGCGAGCCGCCGCTGGCCCAGGCCAGGTTCTACGCCGACTGCGTCGCCCAGGCGGCGGGCGCGGGGACCTATGACCGCGAGCCCGGCGCGGACTGGCTGCGCTTTACCTGCACCGACGATCCGGCGCGGCGTTTCTATGAAGGTCTGGCGGCGTGGAGCGACGCGATCGACAGCCGACTGGAAGATCAGGGCCGATCATGGCGCTTCACACAGAAGCTCGAGCGCGATCCGTCCGGCGTGGATCACTGTTCGACCGACAGCGCCGGCGACTACCGCTGCGTGGTCGTCTTGAATGTCGGCGAATTCCTGAGCTGGTCCGGACAGGTTAACGTCGGTCAGTGAGGCGCCGGGACCACGGTTCGCGCTCTCGGCGATCACGGCTTCGCGAAGCGGTTGCGGCGACTCGTCACGATAGGTAAACGCCCTCTCACGCCAGAGGGGGCGTCAGTGGGGTAGCGTCGCATGTTGAATGCCTTGGCGTCTGTCATGCCCGCGGAAGGGGCCTATCGGCCTCACGAGGGCGAGCCGTTCATGAATG
>CAXBPJ010000282.1:0-3393 GCA_963977325.1 uncultured Brevundimonas sp.
GCCGGCCCGCCTCGCCGGCGATGACAAGGCGGCGCAGGACGTGCTGCTGGAACGCACCGAGGATCGTATCGCCTTCTGCTGGGGGGTGATGGAGGCCCAGACTGACCCCGGCCGCTTTATCCTGGGTGACGACCTGACCGTGCTCGATCTCTATGTGACGGTCGCCAGCCGCTGGACGCCGCGCCGCAAGCGCTTCGCCGAGATCGCGCCTCGCCTGCATGAGGTGGTCAGGCGGGTGGATGACTGGCCGGCGCTGAGGGACTTTTGGGCCGAACGGTTCCCGTTCGCGGAGGACGAGGCGCGCTGAGCGCGACGTCGAGGTCTTGACGCGACCGCCCGGCGCCGGGCCTAGAGACCCCATGGCCAAGACCGTCCGCCTCGACCGCCTGCTCGGCAACCTGGGCTATGGCTCGCGCGCCGAGATCCAGCAGCTGGCGCGCGCCGGGAGGATCGAGTTGGACGGGGCCGATCTGACCGATGCGTCGCGACGGATCGCGGTGACGCCGGACCTCAGCGCGCGGATGACGGTGGACGGCCGTCCTCTGGATCCGCCGCCGGGCCTGACTATTCTGATGAACAAGCCGTTGGGCATGACCTGTTCGAGGAAGGAAGACGGGCCGCTGGTCTATGACCTGCTGCCGTCGCGGTGGCTGCGGCGCGACCCGGCGATCTCGACCATAGGGCGGCTGGACAAGGACACCTCGGGCCTGTTGCTGCTGACCGATGACGGCGACCTGCTGCATCGGGTCATCTCGCCGCGCCGTCATGTGGCCAAGGTTTATCGCGCGACCCTGGCGCTGCCGCTGACCGGGTCGGAAGGGGCGCTATTCGCTTCGGGCGAGCTGGTGCTTGAGGGCGACGACAAGCCCCTGGTTCCGGCCTCGCTTGAGCCGATCTCGGAGACCGAAGCGCGGCTGACGGTGACCGAGGGCCGCTATCACCAGGTCCGCCGCATGTTCGCCGCCGCCGGCAACCATGTGGAGGCCTTGCACCGCGAACGGCTGGGGGGGCTGGCGTTGCCGGACAACCTTGAGCGCGGCCAATGGCTGCTCCTTAACGGTGTGGCGATCGATGCGATCTTCGCTCAGCCGACGGAAGCTTGAGCCGCGTCAATCTCTATGGGCAGCATTGAAGATGGCCATCTAAATGGCTATCTTGACGGCATGAGCCATTATTCCGTCGCTGAAGCCAAAAACAACCTGCCCAAGCTTCTGGATCGAATGCTGGCGGGCGAGGATGTCGTCATCACTCGACGCGGGAAGCCTATCGCGCGACTGGCGCCTGAACCGGCGCCCGCAGTCGGCTTCAAACTCGATCTTGAGTGGCTTGACGCTAATCGGATCACCCCGGCTGCGGGGCCGATCGCAGGTTCGATCGTCGAAGAGATGCGGCGCGGTTATCGGTATTGACGGTCTATCTTGATACAAGCGTCGTCGTGCCGCTGTTTCTGGACGATGACCATGCGCAGCGGGTTCGAGCTTGGGCGAAATCCGGTGTAACGGTCGCGCTTAGCCCCTGGACGCTCACCGAGTTTTCTTCGGCGCTCTCAATGCAGGTGCGCATGGGCCGCCTCACGGAGAGTGAACGAAGCGACATCGAGCACACCTTTGATCGGTGGGCGCGTATGGGACGCATGCTCGGCTTTCATCCTGACCGGTTCGACGACGCCCGTCGGCTGCTGCAACGATACCGTCGGCTAAGGGCTCCCGACGCTCTGCATTTGGCAACTGCGAGCTGGCATCGTCTTGCACTCGCGACGCTCGACGAGGTTCTTGGAGAAGCCGCCGTCGCCGAGGGTTTGGACATCGTCGCCCCATGACCACCGCCAAGATTTGTGGCCTGACGACGCAAGAGGCGCTGGACGCCGCGCTGGATGGCGGCGCGACCCACGTCGGGGCGGTGGTTTTCCCTACAAGCCCTCGCCACATCGAGACCCTGGCAGCGCGGACGCTGTTTGAGCGCGCCCGGGGGCGGGCGCAGGTCGTGGCGGTCCTGGTCGATCCTGACGACGAGCTGCTGACGGAGGTCGGCCTGATGCTGAGGCCGGATCTGGTTCAGCTGCATGGGGAGGAGACCCCGGAACGCTGCGCCGAAGTCGCGCGCCTGACGAACGCCGGGGTGATCAAGGCGCTCTCGGTGTCGGGCGCAGCGGACCTGGACGCGGCGGTGGCTTATGCGCCGGTGGTCAAGCATTTGATGTTCGACGCTCGGCCGCCCGACGGCGCGGCCCTGCCGGGCGGAGTGGGCGCGCGGTTCGACTGGTCCATCCTCAGCGGACGATCGTTCGACAAGCCCTGGTTTCTGGCTGGGGGTCTGGACCCTGCCAACGTCGCAGAAGCCATTGCGATCACCGGCGCGCCTCTGGTCGATGTGTCCTCTGGCGTGGAAAGCGCGCCGGGTGTTAAGGAGCCGGCCTTGATTTCGGCCTTTCTGAAGGCTGTCCACGCCGCCTCCCCGCGGCAGGAGTGATCGTGACCACCCTTCCTAATGACTACGCCTGGCCCGATGCGGAGGGTCGCTTCGGTCCCTATGGCGGGCGCTTCGTGGCCGAGACCCTGATGCCGCTGATCCACGAGCTGGACGCGGCCTATGAGGCGGCCAAGGCCGACCCGAGCTTCCAGGCGGAGCTGGACGGCTTCCTTACCGACTATGTCGGCCGCCCCAGCCCGATGTACCTGGCCGAGCGGCTGAGCGAACACCACGGCGGGGCCGACATCTGGTTCAAGCGCGACGAGCTGAACCACACCGGCGCCCACAAGGTGAACAACTGCATGGGGCAGATCCTGCTGGCCATGCGGATGGGCAAGACCCGGATCATCGCCGAGACCGGCGCCGGCCAGCACGGCGTTGCGACCGCCACCGTCTGTGCCCGTTTCGGCCTGCCCTGCGTCATCTACATGGGCGCGACCGACGTCGAGCGGCAGCAGCCCAACGTGTTCCGCATGAAGCTGCTGGGCGCCGAGGTCATTCCGGTGACCAGCGGCCGGGCGACCCTCAAGGACGCCATGAACGAGGCCATGCGCGACTGGGTCACCAATGTCGCCGACACCTATTATCTGATCGGCACGGCGGCGGGACCGCATCCCTATCCGGCCATGGTGCGGGACTTCCAGGCGGTCATCGGGCGGGAGGTTCGCGCCTCCATGCTGGCGCGGCGCGAAAAACTGCCGGACGCCTGCGTGGCGGCCATCGGCGGCGGCTCGAACGCCATCGGCCTGTTCCACCCCTTCATCGCCGACGCCGGGGTGCGCCTGATCGGGGTCGAGGCGGCCGGCAAGGGGCTGGACGGGCCGGACCATGCCGCGTCGCTGCAGGGCGGACGGCCGGGCGTGCTGCACGGCAACCGCACCTATCTGCTGCAGGACGACGACGGCCAGATCCTGGAAGGCCACT
>CAXBPJ010000283.1:0-3386 GCA_963977325.1 uncultured Brevundimonas sp.
TGGCGCGATGACGGAAATGGTGGCTGGGGGCGGGCTCGAACCGCCGACCTGTGGGTTATGAATCCACCGCTCTAACCAGCTGAGCTACCCAGCCCCGGCGGCCGGCGGTCGAGGGCCGGCGCGAGAGAGCGAGGCCTATATCGCTCGCGCCACCGCTATTCAAGCGGCGCGTGCAAATGGAGAGACGGAGGCGATCGGTCGCAGGAACGGTTGCCGGGAGCCCTCATTCTTGGTTCGCTGCCTTTCCACTTCTTCGCAAGGACACCGACCATGCGCCGCTCGCTCCGCCGTCCCGCCCTGCTCGCCGTCTCCGCCGCCGCCTTGGCGCTCGTGGCCTGCGGGGCCAACGGTCAGGATGCTCCGCAGGCGAGCGCCGCAGGCGGCCCGCTGGAGACTCGCCCCGCCAACGCGCCGAACCAGGAACCTGCCTTTGAGGGACAGACCCGCGCGCCGGGCGTGGTGTCAGATGTCGAGGTCAGTCACGCGGTGGTCGCCTCGGGCCTTGAGCATCCCTGGGGTCTCGCCCAGCTGCCGGACGGAAACTGGCTGGTCACCGAACGGCCCGGCCGGATGCGGGTGATCTCGGCCAGCGGTGAGGTCGGCGAGCCGATCCAGGGGGTGCCCGCCGTCGTGGCGCGCGGCCAGGGCGGCCTGTTGGACGTGGCGCTCAGCCCCGGCTTCGCCGAAGATCGCCTGGTCTACTGGTCCTTCTCCGAACAGCGCGAGGGCGGCAACGCCACCTCGGTGGCGCGCGGACGGCTTTCGGACGACATGAGCCGTCTGGAGAATGTCGAGGTCGTGTTCCGCGCCACCCCCGACTACGACGGCGACAAGCATTTCGGCTCGGCCCTGGCCTTCGATCCCGGCGGGCGGCTGTTCATCACCCTGGGCGACCGCTCGGACGCCCCGATGCGGCCGCAGGCCCAGGACCTGAACTCGCACATGGGCAAGGTGATCCGCATCAACGCCGACGGCTCTGTCCCGGAGGACAACCCGTTTGTCGGCCGGGCCAGCGCCCTGCCGGAAATCTGGTCCCTGGGTCACCGCAACATCCAGGGCGCGGCCATGCGCGGCGATCAACTGTGGACCATCGAGCACGGGACCCGCGGCGGCGACGAGCTGAACCTGACCGAGGCCGGCCAGAACTACGGGTGGCCGATCATCGCATACGGGATCGAATATCGCGGCGGTCCCATCAATGAAGGGATCACGGCGCGCGAGGGTCTGGAGCAACCGGCGTACTACTGGGATCCCGTGATCGGTCCCGGCGGGATGGTGTTCTATGACGGTGCGATGTTCCCGGGCTGGCGCGGCGACGCCCTCGCTTCGGGCCTGCGCGACAAGCAGTTGGTGCGGTTGGTCATGGACGGCGACCGGGTGATCGGCGAGGAGCGGCTGCTAACCGACCTCGGCGAGCGCATCCGCGACGTGGCCGTGGCGTCCGACGGCTCGGTATGGGTCATCACCGACGAGGACGACGGCAAGCTGGTGCGCGTCACCGCCGGCTGATCGCGTCGGGGCCGATGACGGCGGGCCGGTCTGCCCCTATGTTCGCGTCATGTCCGATGTCGCCGAGCCCGCCGCCGCCGAAACGCCTGGCGATGACCGTCCCCAGGATCGGGAACTGACGCAGGACGGGCCGGCCCTGCGGCTGTGGATGATCGACGCCTCGGCCTACATCTTTCGCGCCTATCACGCCCTGCCGCCCCTGACGCGCAAGTCCGACGGCCTGCCGGTGGGCGCGGTCCAGGGCTACTGCAACATGTTGTGGAAGCTGATCCGCGACATGAAGGGCGAGGACGGGCCGACCCATCTGGTGGCGATCTTCGACCATTCGGAAAAGACGTTCCGGAACGACCTGTACGATCAGTACAAGGCCAATCGCTCGGCCCCGCCGGAGGACCTGATCCCCCAGTTCCCCCTGGTTCGCGAAGCCACCGCCGCCTTCGGCGTCCACTGCGTTGAACTGCCCGGCTACGAGGCCGACGACCTGATCGCCACCTATGCCTGCAAGGCGCGCGACGCCGGCGGCGAGGCGGTGATCGTATCGTCCGACAAGGACCTGATGCAGCTGATCGGCGGCGGGGTGGTGATGTGGGATCCGATGAAGGACCGCCGTCTGGCCGAGGAGGCGGTGATGGAGAAGTTCGGCGTCACCCCGGACAAGATGGTCGATCTCCAGGCCCTGATCGGCGACAGCGTCGACAATGTGCCGGGCGCCCCCGGCATCGGGCCGAAGACGGCCGCCCAACTGTTGGACGAGTACGGCGACCTCGACACGCTGTTGGCTCGCGCCGGTGAGATCAAGCAGCCCAAGCGGCGAGAGACTCTGGTCAATTTCGCCGATCAGATCCGGCTGTCGAGGGAATTGGTGCGACTGACCTGCGACGCCCCCGCGCCCGAACCGCTCGACGACTTCGCGGTGCGCGATCCTGACCCCGAGGTGCTGGGCGCCTTCCTCGACAAGATGGAGTTCCGCTCGCTGCGCACCCGCGTCGGCGACGGCAAGGCGCCGCAGAAGGAGGGCTCGGCCTTCACTCGCGCGCCGTCGGCGCCGGTTCTGACCACCCGCTATGCGCCCAGGGAGGCCGCCCCGGTCGAGGCCCAGACTTTCGACATGGACGCTTATGTCTGCGTCCAAACCGTGGAAGAGCTCGACGCCTGGATCGCCCGGGCGCGCGAGGCCGGGGCGGTCGGCTTCGACACCGAGACCGACGCCCTATCGTCGAGCCACGCGGGCCTGTGCGGCGTGTCCCTGGCCATCGGGCCCAACGACGCCTGCTATGTGCCCCTGACCCACGAGAACGCGCCGCTGGAGGGCGCCGGCGGGCTCGACTTCGGCGCGATGGAGGACGCGCGGCCGGCCCTGACCCAGATCGACAAGCCGACGGCCCTGGCCCGGCTGAAGACGCTGCTGGAGGATCCGGCCGTCCTCAAGGTCGGCCAGAACATCAAGTACGACATCGCCGTCATGGCCCGGCGCGGCGTCCGCGTGTCCCCGATCGAGGACACCATGCTGATCTCCTATGTGCTCGACGGCGCCGAGCACGGCCACGGCATGGACGAGCTTGCCCGGCTGCACCTCGGCCACGAGCCGATCGCCTTCAAGTCTGTGGCCGGGACCGGCAAGAGCCAGAAGAGCTTCAAACACGTCGAGTTGAAACCGGCGACCTGTTACGCCGCCGAGGACGCGGACGTCACCCTGCGCCTGTGGCGTATCCTCAAGCCGCGGCTGGCGGCCCAAGGGCTGACCACCGTCTATGAGACGCTGGAGCGCGGCATGCCGGCGGTGCTGGCCGAGATGGAACTGGCCGGTATCCGGGTCGATCCCGACCGGCTGAAATCCCTGTCGTCGACCTTCGGCCGGCGAATGGCCGAGCTGGAGG
>CAXBPJ010000284.1:0-3377 GCA_963977325.1 uncultured Brevundimonas sp.
CGCTTAGCCGGCGCGAAGCCGACGCAGGCATGCAGGCCTGATAGACGGCGGGCGCGGTCGCGCAGGGCGACGAGGCGGTCGATGGCCTGTTCGACTTCGATCGCGCGACCGGTGACCGGGTCGACATAGCGGGCGTAGCGGATCAGGGCGGCGGCGGCGAGCTGTTCGGTGGTGCGAGCCTCGCCCCGGCGCTCGACCGCGACTCGGTCCTCGGTCAGGCCCCAGCCGGCGTAGAAGGGCGCGCCCCAGCAGGTCAGGGGAAGGCCGCGCCACAGGGCCTCAAAGCCCAGGCCGCTGGTCACGACATGAACGGCCTGGACCTCTGAAAGAAGGGAGCCGGGAGCGAGGTCGGTGTCGATCAGGGTGACACCGTCCAAGGCGTCGGCGGGGATGCATCCGCGCTTCTTTCCGGCGGCGACGGCGGGGTGGCGTTTGACGAGGATCTGGGCGCCGGGATGCGCCGCGCGGACCCCGACCAGCATCTCGGCGAAGGTCTGTTCGCTCGCGAGGCCGTGGCGGATCGAGGCGTCGCCCCAAGTCTGATCGACCACCAGCACGCGCGGCCGGTCCTGCAGCAGGGCCGGATCGATGGGGGCGCCCAGGTTGGTCTTGGACAGGCCGGTCTCGACCAGCCGGTCCAGCAGAGCGCGGGTGCGCGTGATCAAGGCGGCGTCGCACCACTCGGGCGCGGTGCGGATCAGGTCTTCGAGGCGCGACGGGCGGGTCGCATCGTAATAGACGCCCAGATCATCGACGACGATCCCGAGACTGGTCGCCCCGGCCTCACCCAGGCCGATGGAGCGGAGGAAGGCGTCCTCCAGCGCAATGAAGGCCAGACCGCGTTTTGCGGCCCAGCGCCGGCCGAGGGCGCCCGACGGCTTCAGCCCCCAGCCGATGACCGCGTCCACGTCCGGCTGTGGCGCGGCGACTAGCTCGTATTCGTGCAGGAAGGCTGCGAGGTTGGGAACGCGGCGGACGCCGGGCGCGCAGACCCAGGCCTTGGGGCGGCTCACCTGACCTGGGCCTCGTCCCAGCCCCCAGCCAAGGCCGCGACGACTTTGCGGGCGGTGAAGTCGCGCAGCTTGGGATCGTGATAGCTGCCGTTGATCTGGGTCCGGTGCAGGACGTGTTCGCGGAAGCGGGCGAACAGCTCGGCGTCGGGCGCCTGGGGCGCGGCCCAGAAGTCGTCCAGCGGCTGCTGATCGGTCAGGCCCTCGAAGTCAAAGAAGGCGTCGCCCATCACCTTGACCGGCGTGCCGAAGCCCGCAGCGGCCAAGGCGGCGGTGGAATTGTTTACGATCAGGCCGCGTGAGGCCCGGCACAGCGCCGCAAGGTTGCCGCCGTCGATGAAATCGACCCGGTCGGCGATGCCGCGATCACGCGCCATCTTGCGCGCCTGGGCCGCCTGATCGATCAGGCCAGGATCGAGCGGGTGGTTCTTGATCACGAGGCGCAGGTCCGCGGACGCCTCAGCGGCGAAACTGTCCATCACGGCCGCCAGAAAGGCCTCGTTGTCCGGATAGGCCGAATAGCGCAGCAGGGTGACGTCGCCTTCGCGCTGGAGACAGGCCAGCATGAAGGGGCCTCGCGCGGCGATGACCTCGGTGTCCAGCCGCGCTGGAGGCGTCAGATGGAGCTTGAGATAGCGCCAGATGTGGCCGGCGCACTGCAGCCAGGCGGGCTGGGTGTAGGGCTTGCGAAAGCGCGGAAACAGCAGCCGGCCGGGCAGCTGGATCAGGTGATAGTTGGACAAGCGGATGACGTGATACGGCAGGATGGTTCCGGCCGGCTTGAACGGCGGCTCCTGCGGCGCGGGCGGAGCGTAGCCGGCCGCGTCGCGCGGCAGGTTGGTGCGGGCGTTGACGCCATTCCGCTCCAGGGTGATCCAGTGGGGGCGGAAATAGCCGTTCTCGAGCACCCAAACCGAAGCCTGGAGGGCGGGGATGCGCTCAATGACGGCCTGGTTGTACGGGCCGCCTTCTCCGAAGAGCAGTATGTCGGTGTAACCGGGAGCGATCCGTTCCAGTTCGGCGGCCCAATCGGACGGCTCATCCTGAAACCAGCGGGCGTTCTTCGAGCCCCAGTCCAGCAAATCACCGGCGTTGAACAGCATGCGATCCACAGCCGCGCCCTGCTGTCGCAGCAGTGTCGCGAGATGGCGCGAGAAGGGACCGAAGGGCGCCGAGACGATCAGGAAGCGGCGCTGGTTCAGGCCCTGAGGGGCGTGTTCCACGGCGCGCACCAGCTTGGGCGCGGACTTGCGCGCGGCGGGCGGCGACACGGTGTGAGCCAGAGACAAGACGGACACGGGTTCCCGGACCGGTCCCTGCGGCCGGTCTTCTGAGGTGACTGTCTAGGCGCTTTCGGTCTTCGCGTGCAAGGCGAGCAGGCGACGGGCGCGGTCCAGATGCAGACGCTCGACCATGCGGCCTTCGACGCGGATTGCGCCGGCCCCTTCGGCGCCCGGATCATCGTAGGCGGCGACGATGGCCCGGGCCTCGGCGATCTGTTCGAGCGTGGGGGAGAAGGCGCGGGCGGTGATCTCGATCTGGCGCGGGTGGATCAGGCTCTTGCCGTCGAACCCCCAGCGTCGGCCTTGGCTGCATTCGGCGCGGAGGCCGTCGTCGTCGTCCAGCGCATTGAAGACGGCGTCGATAGCCAGCAGGTCGTGGGCGCGGGCGGCGGCGACCACGGCGCTCATGGCCCAGTGCAGCGGCGCCCGATCCGGACCCGGATCGCAGCCGAGCGCGGCGGATAGATCGTTGGAACCCAGCATCAGGGCGGAGCCCGGCCTGTCGGTGAGGGTGGCGGCGATGGCATCGACCGCGAACAGGGCGGCCGGCGTCTCGATCATGGCCCAGACGGCCGCATCCGGCATGGCGGCTTTGATAGGGGCGAGCGCAGCGGGTGTCTCGACCTTGGGGACGACGATGAGATCGAGGCGCGCCTCAGCGGCAGCGGTCAGGTCCTCGGCGCCCCATGGCGTGGCGCTCCCGTTCAGGCGAACGCCTACCGTGGCCGGGCGAAAGCCGCCCGCGGTCAGGGCCTCGATGGCCGCCTCGCGAGCCGCGTCCTTATCGTCCGGTCCGACCGCATCCTCCAGGTCGAGGATGACGACATCCGCCTCAAGACCGCGCGCCTTCTCCACCGCGGAGGCCCGGGAGGCGGGGACGTAGAGGACGGAGCGGGCGAGCATCAGACCCGGCCCGTCACCGGCACCAGGGCGCCGGTCATGGCGCGGCTGGCGGGGGAGGCGAGGAATAGGATGACGGCGGCGAGATCCTTCGGCTCGACCCAGGCGGCGGGGTCGGCGTCGGGCATGTCCTTGCGGTTCTGCGGCGTGTCGATGATCGAGGGAAGGACGGCGTTGACCGTGA
>CAXBPJ010000285.1:0-3370 GCA_963977325.1 uncultured Brevundimonas sp.
GGGGTCGAGCCGGTCGGCAGGGGCTGGTCGGAAGGGGCCGGTCCGCCGTCCTCGTCGTGGATGGGTGCGAAGGGCTCCATCTCTTGGGCGGTGTTGGAGACGGCGTCGTCTTGCGCATCGTGCGCGGGAGAGGCGGTCAGCGGAGAACTCCGGAAACGGGACAGATGGCGCCAGCCCTAGCACAACCGGCGGAAAAGGTCACCGGTCCGTCGGAGCGGCCCTAAGGGCGGTCGAGGACATGTGATTGAGCGGCGCCGTCAGATAGGTCCAGGCGGGCGCCGGCATGTAGGGCAGCAGGGCGGCGCGCGCGGACGGCACACGGGCGAAGGCGAACCGCCCCGCCGCCCGGGCGGTGCGGCTTTCCAGCAGCGAGCCCGGCCGGGCGATCACCGCCACTGGCATCAGCCGCATGATGTCGGTCCAGCCGCGCCAGCGGTGGAAGCCGGCCAGATTGTCAGAGCCCATCAGCCAGACGAAGCGCACGTCCGGATGGCGGCGCGTCAGCAGCCGCAAGGTGTCGATGGTGCGCTGGACCCCCGCTCGGCTCTCGAAATCCGACACGACCATGGACGGGCTCCGCGCCACCCGCCGGGCCGAGGCCATGCGCTCGACCAAAGGGGCGCTGTCCTTCGCGTCCTTAAGCGGATTCTGCGGCGACACCAGCCAGACGACCCGGTCGAGGTCGAGGCTCTGCAGCGCCGTCTCGGCCACGTGCTGATGGCCCGCGTGCGCCGGATTGAACGAGCCGCCGAACAGCCCGACCTTCATGCCAGGCGCCAACCGCAGTCCATCGCGCAGCGCGCCTGAGGCGGGACCGAAGGCCTGGGGCGCGGGACCGGCGTGGAAGAAGGCCAAGGCAGGGAGGCTCGCGGGGCGACTTATGCTCACCCGCGCCCTAACACGCCGCAAGGCGCCTGTCCCGGTGGATCGTCAGCGCTTTAACGTATCGCCGACCTCGGTCGCATCGGGGCCGTCAGGTCCTGCGGAGGTGCGTTCGCGGCGTCCCGTCTTCTCCGTGTCGGCCTGCGACGTCGCGGGGTCCGGCGTGTCGGCCGGCATGGCGCCGTTCTTCTCGCGGCCTTCGGTCTGTTTTTGGGTCATCGTCGAGTCCTCGGTTTGCCCCTCAACCGACTGTACGCGGCCCCTGTTCCGATCAGACCTCCTGAGCGGCGCCCTCTTCATAGGCGGCGAAGGTGGCGGCGGTGATGATTTCGCTGACCGAGGCGCCCAGGGAGACGATCTGCACCGACTTCTCCAGCCCGACCAGCAGCGGCCCGATCACCGTCGCCCCGCCCAGGGCCTGGACCAACCGCGTCGAGATCGAGGCCGAGTGGATAGCCGGCATCACCAGAACGTTCGCGTCGCGCGACAGGCGCATGAAGGGATAGGCCGAGCGCTGCGCGGGATCGAGCGCCAGCTCCGGCGGCATCTCGCCTTCGTATTCGAAGTCCACGCCCTTGCCGTCGAGGATGCGGATCGCCTCGCGCACCTTTTCGCCCCGGTCGCCCGGCGGATTGCCGAACGTCGAATAGCTGAGGAAGGCCACGCGTGGGTTGCGGCCTAGCTTCCTCACCGTCGCCGCCGCCTGGATGGCGATGTCGGCCAGTTCTTGGGCGTCCGGCAGCTCATGGATCGAGGTGTCGGCCACGAACAGGGTGCGGCCCTTGGCCAGCAGGATCGACAGGCCGATCAGGCTCTCGCCCTTGACGTCGAGGACGCGCCGGACCTCCTTCAGCACCATGTTGAAGTTGCGGGTCGTGCCCGTGACCATGGCGTCGGCGTCGCCGCGCGCCAGCATGGCGGCGCCGAAATAGTTGCGGTCCTGGTTGATCATCCGCTGCACGTCGCGCCGCAGATAGCCGCGCCGCTGCAGCCGCTCGTAGAGGAAGTCGGTGTAGTCGACGTTCTTGTCGGAGACGCGGGCGTTGACGATCTCGATGTTCAGCTCGTCGAAGCGCAGGCCCGCCTCGGCGGCGTTCTGGCGGATCAGATCCTCGCGACCGACCAGGATGGGCGTGCCCAGCTCCTGCTGCTTGAAGGCCCAGGCGGCGCGGATGACCGACGTCTCCTCGCCCTCGGCGAAGACGATGCGCTTGTTGGGCGAGGCCCGCACCGCCGCGGAGATGTTCTGCATCAGGGCGGCCGAGGGATCGAGTCGCTGGCGCAGCTTGGCCCGATAGACGTCCATGTTCTCGATGGGCTCTCGCGCGACGCCGGTGTCCATCGCTGCCTGCGCGACGAAGGGCGGCACGTACCAGATCAGCCGCGGGTCAAACGGCGTCGGGATGATGTATTCGCGGCCGAACTTCAGCTTCCTGCCGGAATAGGCGGCGGCGACCTCGTCGGGCACATCCTCGCGCGCCAGAGCCGCCAGGGCCTCGGCGCAGGCCACCTTCATCTCGTGGTTCACCTGGCGGGCGCGAACGTCGAGGGCGCCGCGGAAAATGTAGGGAAAGCCCAGGACGTTGTTGACCTGGTTCGGATAGTCCGACCGGCCGGTGGCGACGATGGCGTCGGAGCGGACCTGAGCGACCTCCTCGGGCGTGATCTCGGGATCCGGATTGGCCATGGCGAAGATGATCGGATTGGGCGCCATGGAGGCCACCATTTCCTTGGTGATCGCCCCCTTGGCGGCCAGGCCGATGACCACGTCGGCCCCGACCATGGCCTCCTCCAGCGTCCTCAGCGGCGTGTCGGTGGCGTGGGCGGCCTTCCACTGATCGACGTTGTCGCGGCCCTTGTAGACCACGCCGTCGCGATCGAGGATCACCGTGTTCTCGGCCCGCACCCCGGCGGCCTTCATCAGGCCGATTGAGGACAGGCCTGCAGCGCCGGCGCCGACCAGCACCACCTTCACGTCCTCCAGCTTCTTGCCGGCGATGTGACAGGCGTTGATCAGGCCGGCGGTCGAGATGATCGCCGTGCCGTGCTGGTCGTCGTGAAACACCGGGATGTCGAGCAGGTCCTGCAGCTCGCTCTCGATGACGAAACATTCCGGGGACTTGATGTCCTCCAGATTTATGCCGCCCCAGGTGTCGCCGATATTCTTGACCACGGTGACGAACTCGTCCGGGTCGGTGGTCTTCACCTCGACATCGAAGCTGTCGACATCGGCGAAGCGTTTGAAAAGAACCGACTTGCCTTCCATCACCGGCTTGGAGGCCATGTGGCCCAGATTGCCCAGACCCAGGATGGCGGTCCCGTTGGAGATGACGGCGACCAGATTTCCCTTGGAAGTGTAGTCATAGGCCCGGTCCGCGTCCTCGGCGATGGCCAGCACCGGCACGGCCACCCCGGGCGAGTAGGCCAGGGACAGATCCCGCTGGGTCGCCATCGGCTTGGTCGGCGCCATCGAGATCTTGCCGGGTGT
>CAXBPJ010000286.1:0-3360 GCA_963977325.1 uncultured Brevundimonas sp.
CTGCTTCGCGTAAAGCTTGAACTCCGGCTTCAAGGCCTCCCCGAACGCGACCGCTTTCGCTGCGATGACATGCTCCAGAGGTCCGCCCTGCAGGCCCGGAAACACCGCCGAATTGATCTTCTTGGCGATCTCGCCGTCGTTGGTCAGGACCATGCCGCCGCGCGGTCCGCGCAGGGTCTTGTGGGTGGTGGTGGTGACCACGTGGGCGTGGGGCAAGGGGTCGGGATAGACGCCGCCGGCGATCAGGCCGGCGTAGTGCGCCATGTCGACCATCAGCCAGGCCCCGACCCCATCCGCGATCTCTCGGAACCGCTTGAAGTCGATGTGCCGCGAATAGGCGCTGGCGCCGGCCAGGATCAGCTTGGGCTTTTCCTGCTCGGCCATCTCGGCGACGTGATCGTAATCAATGAGATGGTCATCCTCCCTGACCTTGTAGGTCACCGGCCGGAACCACTTGCCGGACTGGTTAGCCGGGCTGCCGTGAGTCAGGTGCCCGCCCGCCGCCAGGTCCATGCCCAGGAAGGTGTCGCCGGGTTGGAGCAGGGCCTGGAACACCGCCTGATTGGCTTGGGCGCCCGAGTGCGGCTGTACGTTGGCGAAGGCCGCGCCGAACAGCTGCTTCGCCCGCTCGCGCGCCAGATCCTCCGTGACGTCCACATATTCGCAGCCGCCGTAGTAGCGCCGCCCGGGATAGCCCTCGGCGTATTTGTTGGTCAGGACCGAGCCTTGGGCCTCCAGCACCGCGCGCGACACGATGTTCTCGGACGCGATCAGCTCGATCTGCTCCTGCTGACGGCTCAGTTCGCCCCGGATACCCTTGAAGATATCCGGATCGGCCTCCGCCAGCGGGCGCGAGAAGAAGTCGGCGTGGGTGAAGGCGGTCACTGGCGAGGTCCCCAAGACGCAAGATAGCGCGCATCTCTAGGCCCAGAGGGGCTCCACCACAATATCTGGGGGGTCAGCGCCGCTCCAACGCCCGCCTCAGCTTGGCGATCGCGATCCGCTCCAGCCCATGCCGCTCGGCCACAGGCCCCACCGCCGAAACCTCGACACCGGTCGTCACGTCCACGGCGGAGCACCTCAGATAGGCGCCGTTGCGCACGAATTCGACGATGATCTGGCCCCGAGCATCCCGGCCTTCGGTCATGAGATCAATCCCAGGCGGGCGGCGAGACGCGAAGGGCGCCCAGCATGGCTATGGTCGGCAGGTCGTCTTCGTCGTGCGCCATCACGAACCAGCTCAGCCCCGGATGCGGCCAGGGACAAGCCCGCGCCACAAGCCCGACCTCGGAGGCCAGGTCGATAACTTGATCGGGACGATAGGGAACGCAGGCGGGATAGGCCCACTCGACGGTTTCGGCCCCGGGGGCGGGCTCTCCGAGCAAAACGTTGAGGGCAACAAGGCCGCCCGGCGCCAGGCCTTGAGAAAAGGCGTCCAGCCCGCGCTGCAACACGGCTGCGCCGGTGTGAGAGAACACCGACTGCGCGATGATGAAATCGAACCGCTCGCCAAAGCCATCGATCCGATAGTCGCGGTTGCTGTCGAACCGCGGCCGTTTCAGGGCCCGGAGATCCTGTCCCAGTTCCTCGGAAAACCCGAGCTCGACGAGTTCAGACACGGGCTCGATCCCGAAGTAGCGATCCGCCGCCAGATAGGGGATGGCGAGCCTGCCCAGCCGCAGCGACCCACAGCCGAAATCAAGCAGCCGGTGGTGCTCGCGCAAGCCGAGCAGAAACAGCAGCGCGAACTGGGACGCACCCATGACGTCATAGCGCTGGGGTTGCCCGACATAGGCTCGGTGCGGCGCATGCCCGGGCATCTCACGCGCCATGTCTTCGAGACTGAACCGATCGCGCCGCATGGCCCCTCCCCGCTGGAGACTTGGCGCGCCTCCGGACGACGTCAAGCCGCGAACGCGCCAGAACTCAAGCCGCGCGCGGCATCCTCGCCACGTTGCAGTGAGCCCAGAGCTTGTCCATGGCCGCGACCAGAGCGTCCATCATGCCGTCGTCGTGGTCGGGCGACGGGGTGAATCGCAGGCGCTCGGTTCCCTTGGGCACGGTCGGATAGTTGATCGGCTGGACGTAGATGCCGAAGTCTTCCAGCAGCATGTCCGAGATCATCTTGCAGTGGACCGGGTCACCGACGTGGACCGGCACGATATGGCTGACGCTGGGCAGGACCGGGATGCCGGCGGCGGCGAAGCGGGCCTTCAATGCGGCGGCGCGTTCCTGGTGACGCTCTCGCAGGTCCGAGGCCGTCTTCAGATGGCGGACCGAGGCCAGGGCGCCGGCGGTCAGGGCCGGCGGCAGGCTGGTGGTGAAGATGAAGCCCGAAGCCCAGCTGCGCACCGCGTCCACGATCACCGCGTCGGCCGCGATATAGCCGCCCATCACGCCGATGGCCTTGCCCAGGGTGCATTCGATGATGTCGATCTGGTCCAGCACGCCGTCGCGCTCGGCCACGCCCGCGCCAGTATCGCCGTACAGGCCCACGGCATGGACCTCGTCCAGATAGGTCAGGGCGCCGTACCGCTTCGCCAGGGCGATCGTGCCCTTCAGGTCAGCGATGTCGCCGTCCATGGAATAGACGCTCTCGAAGGCGATCAGCTTGGGCGCGTCGGCCGGAGCCGCCTGCAGCAGCGCCTCCAGATGCTCCAGGTCATTGTGGGCGAAGATGTGCCGCTCGCAACCGCCGTTCCTGATGCCCGCGATCATGGAGGCGTGGTTCAGGCTGTCGGAGAAGACGATCAGGCCCGGCAGGATGCGTTGCAGCGTCGTCAGCGTCGCCTCGTTGGCCACATAGCCAGAGGTGAACAGCAGCGCCGCTTCCTTCTGGTGCCAGGAAGCCAGTTCGGCCTCCAGATCGACGGCCCAGCGGGTGGTGCCCGAGATGTTGCGTGTGCCCCCGGCCCCGGCGCCCGCCTGGTCGATGGCGGCCTGCATGGCCTCCAGCACCACCGGGTGCTGACCCATGCCGAGATAGTCGTTGGAACACCAGACCACCACGTCCTGCTCGGTCGCGTCCGGCCGACGGCGAACGGCGCGCGGGAAGCAGCCGCGCACGCGCTTCAGGTCGGCGAACACACGATAGCGACCTTCGTCGCGAACCCGGTCGACGGAGGACTGAAAGGCGGCCTTATAGTCAAACAAGACTATGCTTCTTCTCGATTATGAGCAGTCGCGCCTATCTGCTCTTCGAGCGCCCGAAAGTCCACACTGACGGCGGGACATTACGCCGCAAACGCCTAATCGATAACGGTTCTCAGGTGGACAGCACGCGTTCACGAGACGCCGCTTTATTTGGGTTCCGGCCCAGCGCTCCCGCCTTTCTGGAACGCACTCTCTCGCCGCCTCCCC
>CAXBPJ010000287.1:0-3359 GCA_963977325.1 uncultured Brevundimonas sp.
ATGA
Source organism: uncultured Brevundimonas sp. (assembly GCA_963977325.1). Classification (GTDB taxonomy): domain Bacteria; phylum Pseudomonadota; class Alphaproteobacteria; order Caulobacterales; family Caulobacteraceae; genus Brevundimonas. The sequence continues at coordinate 5 of CAXBPJ010000287.1, forward strand.
AGGCTTCCTGCGGGATTTCCACCTTGCCGAACTGGCGCATCCGCTTCTTGCCTTCCTTCTGTTTCTCCAGAAGCTTCTTCTTGCGGGTGGCGTCGCCGCCGTAGCATTTGGCGGTGACGTCCTTCCTCAACGCCCGCACCGTTTCGCGGGCGATGATCTTGCCGCCGATGGCGGCCTGGATCGGGATCTGGAACAGGTGCGAGGGGATCAGCTCCTTCATCTTCTCGACCATGCCCCGGCCGCGCGTTTCGGCGCGTGAGCGGTGGACCAGCATCGACAGGGCGTCCACCGGCTCGGCGTTGACCAGGATGTTCATCTTGACCAGGTCGCCGACCCGGTAGTCGGCCAGCTCGTAGTCGAAGGAGGCGTAGCCCTTGGAGATGGATTTCAGCCGGTCGTAGAAGTCGAACACCACCTCGTTCAGCGGCAGCTCATAGACCACCATGGCGCGGCTGCCGACGTAGGACAGCTCCTTCTGCTCGCCGCGGCGGTCCTGGCACAGCTTGATCACCCCGCCCAGATACTCGTCCGGGGTCATGATGGTGGCCTTGATCCAGGGCTCGGAGATTTCCAGGATCTGCATCACGTCGGGCAGGTCGGCCGGATTGTGCAGGTCGATGTCCGAGCCGTCGCGCAGCTTCAGCTTATAGACCACCGAGGGGGCGGTCGCGATCAGGTCCAGGTTGAACTCTCTTGAGAGGCGCTCCTGGATGATCTCCAGGTGCAGCAGCCCCAGGAAGCCGCAGCGGAAGCCGAAGCCCAGGGCGGCCGAGCTCTCCATCTCATAGGTGAAGCTGGCGTCGTTCAGGCGCAGGCGACCGATGGCGGCCCTCAGGTCCTCGAAATCGGCGGCGTCGACCGGGAACAGGCCGCAGAACACCACAGACTGCACCTCCTTGAACCCCTTCAGCGGGGCGTCGGTGGGCTTCTTCTCGTCGGTGATGGTGTCGCCGACGGCGGCGTGGGCGACCTCCTTGATCTGGGCGGTGATGAAGCCGATCTCGCCGGGCCCCAGGCTCTCGACCGGGGTGTTCTTGGGCAGGAAGACGCCGACCCGGTCGACCAGGTGGGTCGAGCCGTTCTGCATCATCTTGACCCGCATCCCGGCCTTCAGCCGGCCGTCGAAGACGCGGACCAGCAGCACCACGCCCAGATACGGGTCGTACCAGGCGTCGACCAGCATGGCCTTCAGCGGTTTGGTCTCGTCGCCCTGGGGCGCGGGCAGGCGGGTGACGATGGCCTCCAGCACGTCGGCGATGCCGATGCCCGACTTGGCGCTGGCCATGACGGCGTCGGAGGCGTCGATGCCGATGACGTCCTCGATCTGGGCGCGGACCCGCTCGGGCTCGGCGGCCGGCAGGTCGATCTTGTTCAGGACGGGGACGATCTCGTGGTTGTTGTCGATCGCCTGATAGACATTGGCCAGGGTCTGGGCCTCGACGCCCTGGGACGCGTCGACCACCAGGATCGAGCCCTCGCAGGCGGCCAGGCTGCGGCTGACCTCATAGGCGAAGTCCACATGGCCGGGCGTGTCCATCAGGTTCAGGACATAGGTTTCCCCATCCCGGGCCTTGTAGTTCAGACGCACCGTCTGCGCCTTGATGGTGATCCCCCGCTCCTGCTCGATCTCCATATTGTCGAGCACCTGGGAGCTCATCTCGCGCGCCGTCAGTCCCCCGGTTTCCTGAATCAGCCGATCGGAAAGCGTTGATTTCCCATGATCAATATGGGCGACGATCGAAAAGTTGCGGATGCGCTGGAGAGGGGTGTTCGACATGGCGCCCGGCGCCTACCACGACCCGCCCCGGCGCGCGAGTGGCGACCCCGTCGACGCCTCCGAGATTAAACCTTGGTCATTCGGCGCTCCGTCGGTTTTCGGACACGCGGCCGTGATCTAAGGGGGTTCGATCGGCCTCCCCGCCGCCTTTATCAGGGACGTCTCCGCGTGCTGACCCGCCCCTCTCGCCTGCCGCTCCGCCTCGCCGTTCTCGCCGCCCTGCTCGGTCTGGCCGCCTGTCATGGCGGTCAGGAGAACGGAGCCGAGAAGGAGGGCGCGGCGTCCAGCCAGACCGTCACCGTCACCACCGCCCGCACCGAGGCGCTGGATCGCACCGTCACCGCCTCGGGCGTGATCTCGGCCTGGGAGGAGGTGCCGGTGGGCGCCGAGACCGGCGGCTTGACCGCCGTCGCCGTGCTGGCTGACGAGGGGCAGTACGTCCGCCAGGGCCAGCCCCTGGTGCGGATGAACGACACCCTTTTGCGCGCTCAGGTGGCCCAGCAGCAGGCCTCGGTGGAGGCCGCCGAGGCCAACGCCGACCGCGAGACCGGCGAGCTGTCGCGCGCCCGCGAGTTGAACGGCCGGGGCTTTCTGTCCCAGGCCTCGCTGGACTTGGCGGTGTCGGAGGAGCGCTCGGCCCAGGCCCAACTGACCTCGGCCCGAGCCGCCCTGGCCGAAACGCGGGAGCGGCTGGACCAGACGGTGATCCGCGCGCCGGTCTCAGGTCTGATCATCAGCCGCAGCGTCACGCGCGGTCAGATCGTCGCCGCCGGCGCCGAGCTGTTCCGCATGGTGCGCGACGGCCGGCTGGAGCTGGACGCCCAGATTCCGGAGACCGAGCTGAATCTGGTCCGCGCCGGACAGTCGGCGACCGTCGGCTCCGATCAGGTGGGACAGGCCGCCGGCCGCGTGCGGATCGTGACGCCCGAGGTCGACGCCGAGACCCGCCTGGGCGTCGCGCGTATCGCCCTGGCCGCGCCCGGCGCCTTCCGTCCCGGCATGTTCGGCCGCGCCGAGATCGCCGTGGGCGCCCAACCCGCCGTGGTGGTGCCGACAGCCTCGGTGCTGTTCCGCGAGAACCGCGCCGGGGTCTATGTGCTGGGCGCCGAGAACCGCGTCCGCTTCCAGCCCGTGCGCGTGCTGGCCCGCTCCGAAGCCGAGACCTCGGTCGATGGCGTGGCCGAGGGCGCGCGGGTGGTGGTCGAGGGCGCCGGTTTCCTCGGCGAGGGCGACACCGTGCGCGTGGTCCAGCCGACCGCCGCACCGGCTCGCGCCGCTCCCGCCCCGGCCGCGAAGACGGCGGGCTGAGGTCCGGCCATGAACCAGATTTCCTCCTGGTCGATCCGCAATCCGATCCCGATCATCCTGCTGTTCGTGCTGCTGACCCTCGCCGGGGTGATCAGCTTCATGGGCATGCGGGTGAACAACAACCCGGACATCGACTTTCCGCTGGTCGCCGTCACGGCCGCCCGGCCGGGGGCCGCGCCCGCCGAGATGGAGGTGCAGGTCACCCGCCTGATCGAGGATTCGATCACCGGCCTGGCCGGGGTGCGGCGGGTTTATTCCAACATCAGCGAC
>CAXBPJ010000288.1:0-3354 GCA_963977325.1 uncultured Brevundimonas sp.
ACCGGTCAGGGTGCCGCCGTTGGTGCTGGTCTCGGTCAGGCCCAGGCCGGCGAGCATCAGACGTCTGGTTTGCACGGCGCGTCTCCGACCCACGGTTCTGGACCCAAGGGCTAGCAGCGCCGGCCCGCCGCGCCAACGTCGATCAGGCCGAGCGGCCCACGGTCACCGGTTCGACGGGAGGCGCGCCCCGCCCGCGGTATTTCGCCCCCTTCAGCAGCCCCCGAATTGCCTCCCAATGGATTCCGCCCATCACCTTCCAGGTCAGCAGCGGATGGGTGACAAAGGCGCGCAGCAGCTGGCCGTCCGTCAACGGCCGCCGCTCCCCGGCAAAAATCGCGGTCAGCACCGGGGTCTCGTCCTTCCTGACCTTGACCACCACCGACACCGCCTCGCCCGGCGGCCGCACCACGAAATCATAGGTCAGGTCCATCGGCAGGAAGGGCGAGACATAGAAGCGCTTGTCCGCCGTCTGCCGCACCGGTCCGGTCACCGCCTCCGGCACGGCGACCAGATAGGAATGCCGCTCGCGGAAGGTGTTGGTCACCTCGTAGAGCAGGGCCGCCAGCGCGCCGTCCGGCCGGTGGCAGAAATAGACGCTCAGCGGATTGAAGCCGTAGCCCAGAATGCGCGGCATGGTCAGCAGACGGATCGGCCCGCCCCTGATGTCGATGCCGGCGTCGGCCAGATGCCCCTCGACCTGCGCACGCAGCGGACGCCTTGACCCATCACCATGATCCGCCGCGCGCCAGCTCATCAACCCGAACCGGCGCCCCGACAGCCAGCGCAGCCGTCCGGACAGTGTCGCGGCCTCGTCCAGATCGACCAGCAGCATGTAGAGCCGATAGCGTAGCGCGTGCTCGAAATCGGCCACCCGCTGGTGGGTCACCTGTCCGACATAGAGGGCCGAGGTCACGCCGCCCGGTCGACCGCCGTGGCCGTTCCCTCGGGCGCCTGCACGTGAATCCGCCCGCTCTCGTTGGCGACCGACCAGGGGCGCCGGACCCCGCCCAGCTGCTCGGCCACCGCCAGGCCCGCCTGCAGGCCGTCCTCGTGAAAGCCCGAACCGAACCAGGCGCCGCAGAACCAGGTGTGCTTCTGGCCCTGCAGCGACCACAACTCCTTTTGCGCCATCACCGCCGCCCGGTCGAACACCGGATGCTCATAGTCCCACTGGCCGATCACCGTGGCCGGGTCGGGCGCCTCCAGCGGGTTGAGACTGACGAACAGTGGCGGCCCGGGCAGGGACTGCAGCTTGTTCATCCAATAGGTCACCCCGCCCTCTCCGGCGCGCGCCGACGCCCCCATGTGGGTCCAGGCGGCCCAGGCCTTGCGCCGACGCGGCATGGCCTTGAGATCGCGGTGCAGCACGGCGCGGTTGGGCTGATAGCGGATGGCGCCCAGCAGGCGGCGCTCCTCGGCTGTCGGCGCCTCCAGCAGGCGCAGCGCCTGATCGGAATGACAGGACAGAACCACCCCGTCGAACCGCTTGATTCGCCCATCGGCGAATCTCAGCGCGGCCTGATCGGCGCCGCGCACCACGCCGATGACGCCCGCCTCGGTCACCACCCGTCCGCGGAAATCTTCCAGCAGCCGGCGCACATATTCGCGGCTGCCGCCGTCCACCGTCCGCCAGCTCGGCCGCGAATCGAGCTTCAGCAGATTGTGGTTCATATAGAAGCGCACGAAGGCCGCCGCCGGATAGTCGGCCATCTGCGCCATGGAGCTGGACCAGATCGCCGCCGCCTGGGGCAGCAGATGCGCCTCGCGAAACAGCGGCCCATAGCCCCGCCGGCTCAGCCACGCGTCCAGAGTCTCGCCACTCCGCTCCAGCTCCGGCAGATCCTTGGGCGCCTGCTTCTGAAACCGCAGAATGTCGCCGATCATGCGCCAGAACCGGGGGCTCATGGTGTTGCGCTTCTGGGCGAAGACGGCCCGCAAGCCCTGGCTGCAATACTCCAGCCTGCCGCCGTCCAGCGACACGGCGAACGACATCATCGCCGGCTTGGTCGGAACCTTCAGCCGGTCGAACAGCGCCACCAGGTTCGGATAGTTGTCCTCGTTATAGACGATGAATCCGGTGTCCACCGGAACCGGACCACTGGGCGTCGGCGCCTCAACGGTGTTGGAGTGTCCCCCCACCCTGGCGTCCGCCTCGAACAGGGTGACATCGTGCCGCCGGGACAAGAGCCACGCGCAGGACAGACCGGCGATCCCCGATCCGACCACGGCATAGCGGCGGCGCGGTTCCGCCGGCGAGCTTTCGGCGATCAGGGTCGGCGTCATGCGGTCAGTCCGGGCGTGGCGTGGTCTCGAGAGCTACGCGCGGAGCCAATGTCTGGACGCCGACGCATACGCCCGGATCGCGCGAGCGTAACTGCCGCACCTCCCAAGCGGAGCCATAACGCCGTCATGCGCATTAAGTCGCGCAGCCGACGGAAAAGCATCTTTGCATGAGAATGACCGGGTGACCCTGACCAACACCGCTATCCGCAAGCTTCAGGACGCGCCCGCGCCGGACCTGGTCATCCGCCCGGCCATCGCCAGCTTGGTCGAGGCCTACCGGAAGCGGCTGGACGAGGCCGCGCCGCACGACGAGGGCGGCTTCGCCCGCGCCATGGGTCGCCGGGCCGTGGCCGAGCACGCCGACGCCGCCAACGCCCAGCACTACGAACTGCCCGCCCGGTTCTTCGAACTGTGCCTGGGGCCGCGCCTGAAATACTCCTGCTGCCTGTACGAGGGCGCCGAGACGCTGGAGTACGCCGAGGTGCGAGCGCTGGAGGAGACCTGCGCCCACGCCGATCTCCGGGACGGCCAGGACATCCTCGAATTAGGCTGCGGCTGGGGTTCGCTCAGTCTGTGGATGGCCGAGCGCTATCCCAACAGCCGGATCACCGCCGTCTCCAATTCGGCCTCGCAGCGGGCCCATATCGAGGCGCGGGCCCAGGCCGCGGGCCTGACCAACCTCCAGGTCATCACCCAGGACATGAACGACTTCCACGGCGTCGAAGGGGCCGACACCCAGACCCGGACCTTCGACCGCATCGTTTCGGTCGAGATGTTCGAGCACATGGCCAACTGGCGCATCCTGCTGACCCGCTGCCGGTCTTGGCTGCGGCCCGACGGCCGGATGTTCCTCCACGTCTTCAGCCACCGCGACGCGCCCTACCGGTTCGATCACACCCAGTCCGACGACTTCATCGCCCAGCATTTCTTCACCGGCGGCATCATGCCCAGCCATGGCCTGATCCGACATTTCTCCGATCTGCTGGCGGTCGAAGAGGACTGGACCTGGTCCGGCGAGAACTATCGCCGCACCGCCGACGACTGGCTGGCCAACATGGATCGGAACAAATC
>CAXBPJ010000289.1:0-3348 GCA_963977325.1 uncultured Brevundimonas sp.
CGTCGCGACCTCCAGTGGGTCGCGCGTGTCCGGAATATGGGTAAGCACCAGATCGAGCCCCGGCCGCCCCATCAGCTCGAACGCCTCCACCCCGCCACCGGTCTCGGCCTTGGCGCGGCCTAACAGCGTCAGCGCGTCCTCAATTGAGGCCACCGCCACCATGGCCGTGGCGCGCGAACGCATCACCGGAAACAGCTTCAGCGCCGCTGCGGTGATAATGCCCAGCGTCCCCTCCGCCCCGATCAGCAACTGCTTGATGTCATAGCCGGTGTTGTCCTTCCTCAGTCGCTTGAGGCCCTGAAAGATGTCGCCGTTGGGCAGCACCGCCTCCAGCCCCAGCACCAGATCACGCGCCACGCCATAGCGCAGCACCGCCGTGCCGCCGGCGTTGGTGGACAGGACGCCGCCGATCGTCGCCGTGCCCTCGGCGGCGAGGCTGAGAGGGAACAGGCGACCCGCACCCGCCGCCGCATCCTGCGCCTCGAGCAGGGTCACCCCGGCTTCGACCACCATCACGTCTTCCAGCGGCCAAACCTGGCGCACCCGACGCATCCGGGCGAGCGACAATAGCACCTCCCCCTGGGGGATCTGGCCGCCGACCAGGCCGGTGTTGCCGCCTTGGGGCGTGATGGCCACGCCGTACTCGGCGCACACCCTGACCGCGCGAGCTGTAGCCTCGACCGTGTCGGGAAGCAGCAAAAGCGGCGTCTCGCCCCGCCACTGACCGCGCCATTCCATGAGGCGCGGCGCGATGACCTCGGGGTCGGCGCTCCACCCGCCGGGGCCAAGGGCGGACTTGAGAGCATCAAGGGCGGCGGGGGAGGCGCTCATGACCAAACCCTGTAGAACCGACGCCGCTTCGCCAAGGGAATAATGCATGGCCACCTCGTCGCTCGGTCCGCCCATCCCCGCCGCTGGCGTCGTCTGCCTGCGCGAGGGGTCGGACGGCGTCGAGGTTCTGCTCATTCGTCGGGGACGGGAGCCGCGCCGGGGCGAGTGGTCCCTGCCCGGCGGGCGGATCGAACCGGGCGAGCGGGCGTCCGAGGCGGCGCTGCGCGAATTGGCCGAGGAAACGGGTGTCAAGGCGCGGCTCACCGGCCTGATCGATGTGGTCGACGGCCTCTTTCCCGGCGCACACTTCGTGCTGATCGACTATGCGGCGGAGTGGATCGCCGGCGAACCGGTCGCGGGCGACGACGCGGTCGAGGCGCGATTCTGGCCGCTGCTCGACGCCCTGGCGGCGGTGAGTTGGGCGCAAACCCGCCGTATCATCGAACTCGCAGCCTTGAGATTCGTTGGCGCTACTTCCACATGAACGGTCAAGCCCGACATTCGAAACGACGGAGACCCGATGCCGCACGCCGACAGCCTGATTATGACCCTCGTCGGCGGCTTTGTGCTGGCCTTCGTGTTCGGCATGCTGGCCAATCGGCTGAAACTCTCGCCTCTGGTCGGTTATCTGGTGGCCGGGATTGTCGTGGGCCCCTTCACGCCCGGCTATGTCGCCGACACCGAACTGGCGCCGCAGCTGGCCGAGATCGGGGTGATCCTGCTGATGTTCGGCGTCGGACTGCACTTTTCGCCTAAGGATCTCATGCAGGTGCGCAAGGTCGCCGTGCCCGGCGCGCTCGGCCAGATCGCGGCGGCGACAGCGATGGGTTGGCTGCTGGGCCGCTTCCTGCTGGGGCTGAATGACACCGAGGCCCTGCTGTTGGGCTTCTCCCTGTCGGTCGCCTCGACCGTCGTGCTGATCCGGGCGCTGGAGGAGCGCCGTCAGGTCAAGGGTGAGATCGGTCGCGTCGCCGTCGGCTGGCTGATCGTCGAGGATCTGGTCATCGTCATCGCCCTGGTCATGCTGCCGCTGATCGTCGTGCCGGCGGGTGAAACCCAGGACCTGGGGACTCTGGGCATCAACATCGGCGTCACCCTGGTCAAGGTGGCGGTATTCGTGGGCCTGATGCTGGTAGTCGGGGGCAAGGTGTTGCCGTGGCTGCTGGTCCGGATCGCCCACACCAAGTCGCGCGAGCTGTTCACCCTGGGAGTGCTGGCCATCGCCCTGGGCATCGCCTGGCTTGCCTATGCGGTGTTCGGCGCCTCCTTCGCGCTCGGCGCCTTCGTCGCCGGCCTGGTGCTGAACGGCACGCCGCTGGGCCACAACGCGGCGGAACGCAGCCTGCCGCTGCGCGACGCCTTCGCGGTGCTGTTCTTCGTCTCGGTCGGCATGCTTTTCGACCCCACCATCCTGTGGCGCGAGCCCCTGGCTGTCCTGGGCGTGCTGTTCATCGTCGTGGTCGGCAAGACCCTGGCCGCCCTGGCCATCACCACTCTGTTCAAGCTGGATCGCAAGACCAGTCTGACGGTCGGCGCCTCCTTGGCTCAGATCGGCGAGTTCTCCTTCATCTTGGCGGCGCTCTCCATGTATCTGGGCGCCATGAGCCGCGAGACCCACGACCTGATCCTGGCGGCGGCTCTGCTGTCGATCACGCTCAACCCCTTCGTGTTCAAGCTGATCGACCGAATGGGCGCGGCGCCGGACGCGAGCCGCATAGCCCGCGCCGAGGCGGCCGAACCGGTGGAGATCACGCGCCCCGACCCGGTGAAGACCATCCCGGAGCCGCGTTGACGCTCCACGCGAAAGGGCCGGCTCTTGGAGCCGGCCCTCGACGCTGTCGGACGTTCCTTTGAGGTCAGAGCACCCCGATCATCGAGGCGACCAGCGGGTGGCGAACGATGTCACGTTCGGCCAGGCGCACCACAGAGATGTCCGGGACCTGTTCGAGCCGTTCGGCGATGTCCGACAGACCCGAGACACCGGGCAGCAGGTCCGACTGATGCGGGTCCCCGGTGACCACCATGGTCGAGTGCCAGCCCAGCCGCGTCAGAAGCATCTTCAGCTGCACATAGGTGCAGTTCTGGGCCTCGTCGACGACGATGAAGGCGTTGTTCAGGGTGCGGCCGCGCATGTAGCCGACCGGCGCGATCTCGATCAGCCCCTCGGCCATCAGCGCCTTGACCCGCTTCATCGACAGCCGGTCCGACAGAGCGTCGTAGAGCGGCCTCAGATAGGGGGCCAGCTTGTCCTCCATGTCGCCCGGCAGATAGCCGATGGACTCGCCGGCCTCGACCGCTGGGCGGCTGAGCACGATGCGGCCGATCTTGCCGGCCTCCAGCGCCTCGACCGCCTTGGCCACGGCGAGGTAGGTCTTGCCCGTGCCCGCCGGGCCGAGCGCGAGGGTGAGGTTGTGGGTGTCGATCGAGGTCATCAGCTGGGCCTGACCGTCCGACTTCGGCTTCAGGGTTTTGAGGTAGGCCTGATCCCGGTCGTCGTTCGAGGGATGGGGCGACCAC
>CAXBPJ010000290.1:0-3347 GCA_963977325.1 uncultured Brevundimonas sp.
AAAGCGGCGAATGCGCGTGTCTTCCATCCTCCCCTTCTCCCGGTTCTGGCGGCGCAGAGCGCGCGCCGCGGCCACAGCCCTGAGCGTGGCGGCGACGGTGGCCCTGGCGCCGATCCAGGCCCAGGCCCAGTCGGTGATCCGCGACACCGAGATCGAGGGCATCCTGCGGTCGTGGTCGGACCCGGTGTTCACGGCGATGGGCCTTCCGCCCGACGACGTGACCATGCTGCTGATCGACGATCCGTCGCTGAACGCCTTCGCGACGGTCAATCAGACCATGGGGCTGAACACCGGCATCATCCTGGAGGCCGATTCGCCCAATGAGCTGCTGGGTGTCATCGCCCACGAGGCCGGCCACATCCGCAATCGCCATGTGCTGAGGAACGGCGCGCGCGAGGCGGGCATGCAGCCGATGCTCGTCTCCATGGCGCTGGGCGCCCTGGCCGTGGCGGCGGGCGCGCCGAGCGCGGGCGCGGCGCTGTTGGGATCATCCGGCCATTTCGGCACGATCGGCGCCTTGCAGTACATGCAGAGCCAGGAGGGCGAGGCTGACCTGACGGGGGCGCGGGCGCTGGACTCGGCCGGAGTGTCGGCCCAGGGGCTGGTGGACTTCTTCGAGAAATTTCGGGCCCAGGAGGTGTTCTCGGACGCCCGCCGCTATCCCTATTTTCGCAGCCACCCGTTGTCGTCGCAACGGATCGAGAACCTGAGGCGGCCGGTGGCGGCCCTGGCCAACCACGACGCCGCGATTCCGCAGGAACGGGTCGAACAGCTGGCGCTGATCCAGGCCAAGATTCGCGGTTTCATGGACGCGCCGACCCAGACCTATCGCACCTATACGGAACGGGATCAGAGCCTGCCGGCGCGCTATGCCCGGACCATCGCCTGGTACAAGGATGGCCAGACCGAGCGTGCGCTGGAAGGCGTCGACGCCCTGATCGCCGAGCAACCGGAAAATCCGTTCTTTCAGGAACTGAAGGGGCAGATCCTGTTCGAGGGCGGGCGGCCGGCCGATGCGGTTCCGTTCCACGCGCAGTCGGTCGCCCTGGCCCCGGAGGCGCCGCTGCTGCGGATCAACCTGGCCCACGCCCTGATCGAAACGAACGATCCGACACGGCTGGAGGAGGCGGTGACCGAGCTGAAGCGGTCGCTGGCCTATGAGAACGACAACCCGCTGGCTTGGCGGCTGATGGCCCAGGCCTATGGGTCGTTGGGGCTGGAAGGCGAGGCGCGCCTGGCTTCGGCGGAGTTCTATTACGCCATGGGCCGGCAGGAGCAGGCCACCCAGTTCGCCCTGAGGGCCCGCGACATGTTGCAGCCGGGGACCAACGCGTGGCGCCGCGCGGTGGACATCGTGCTGGCCTCCGGCGCCACGCCGGAGGACCTCCAGGACCTGGACCGGCGTCAGGGCGCGCGTCAGGGTGGGTGAGGACGGTCGGTGAGGGCGGGCGGCTGCTTTTTCACGCAGTTTGACTCTGGCCTTGACCCGACAGTCCGGCCGCGCCCCTGATGAGCGAGAGCGCCCCAAGGCTCGGACCCCATCCGAGGATCGGGCGCAGTTGGGGAAGGTCGATGAAACTCTACGATTCCGTCCGCGCGCCGAACCCTCGCCGGGTTCGCTGGGTCATGGCCGAGAAGGGCGTCGAGGACATCGAGATCGTGCCGATCGACATCATGGCAGGCGATCACCGCACCAAGGCCTATCGCGCCAAGGTCGGGGTGCCGCATGTGCCGGCGCTTGAGCTGGACGACGGCACGGTGATTTCCGAGTCGGTGGCCATCGGCCGCTATCTGGAGGCGCTTTATCCCGACCCCAATCTGTTTGGTGCGGACCCCAGGGAACAGGCCTGGATCGAGATGTGGACCCGCCGCTGCGAGTTCTATCTGGCCAATCCGATCATGCTGAACGTCCGCCATTCCCACCCGGCCTTGGCAGTGCTGGAGGCGCAGCAGCTGCCGGCTCTGGCGGAGTACAACAAGCTGGCGGCCGAGCGCTTCATGGGCGCGCTGGACCGGCGCCTGGAGGGGCGGGAGTTCATCGCCTGTGACCGGATCACCATCGCCGACATCGTGGCCATCGTCGGCATCGACTTCGCCCGGCTAGTGAAATACCGGCCGCCGGCCGAGCTGGCGAACCTCAATCGCTGGATGGAGGCGATGCGCGCTCGCCCGGCGGCGAAGGCGGGGCTCTGAGGCCAAGGTCCGTACGCCGGACGCCCCTAGTTTCCTGAGACGCTGATGTCAGACTTGACGGCGCCACACAGTATGTCGCATACACTGTATGACACACACTATGTGATGGACAGCAAGTTTTGGCCGAGTTCGATCCCGACCTGTTCGAAAGCCTGAGGCTGGAACTGCGCCGCGGCTCGTTGGTGCTGGCCGTGCTCTCGCGGCTGCGCGAGGAGCGCTACGGCTACACCCTGCGCCAGGCCCTCTCGGACGACGGGCTCGAGATCGAGGAATCGACCCTCTATCCGCTGCTGCGGCGGCTGGAGAGCCAGGGTTTGCTGACCAGCGAATGGCGCGAGGAGGAGAAGCGCAGGAAGCGCTTCTATCGCCTGTCGGCGCCAGGGGAGGCGATGCTGGCCGCCCTGACAACCGAGTGGCGCGCCATCGGCGCCTCGCTCGACAAGATGCTGTGAAGGGGCTGACCGAGATGGACCTGATCGATCGTTACCTGAAGGCCGTGGCGGCCCAACTGCCCGCCGAGGAGCGCGACGACATCGTCGCGGAACTGCGTGACCTGATCCTCAGCCGGTTCGAGGCGCGGGAGGAGGAATTGGGCCGGCCGCTGACCGAGGCCGAGCAGCTGGAGATCCTGCGCGAGGTCGGTCATCCGCTGGTGGTGGCCGCGCGCTATGCAAAGGGGCCAGACGCCCTGGTGGGGCCGACGCTCTATCCGTGGTGGCTGTTCGCCGTGAAGGCCGGACTGATGCTGCTGGTCGCCGTGTCGGCCATCGGCGCGGTGGTTCAGGTGGTGCTTGGCGAAGTCAGCGTCGGGCGCGCCATCGGCCACTTTTTCCATGACGTCTTCACCGGCGGTGTGACCCTGATCGGCCTGGCGACCGTCGCCGGCTTCATCCTGGAGCGGCAGCCGCGCCTGCCCAGCTTCATGGACAGGTGGCGGGTCGAGGATCTGGCGCTGTTCGAGGTGACCCGGTTCGAGCGCGATGCGTGGGAGCGCGCGGCCTCGGCGTCGGGGAAACGGGCGGAGGCCGCGGCCCGCGACTTCCCGTCACCCGCCGGGGCGGCGATGATCGCGGCGGCCTGGACGCTGATCGTCTTCCTGTGGTGGACGGCCGCCCTGGATATCGGGGGCGTCACGCCGCGGGACCTCGGGGCCG
>CAXBPJ010000291.1:0-3338 GCA_963977325.1 uncultured Brevundimonas sp.
CCGGCCTCCCTCCGGCCGGCTCCGCCGTAACCGGCGCGGTCGTGACCGGTCGGGCCACCGGCGGTCTGACCGTCCCGACCGAGGCGGTCCACACCGTCGAAGGGAACACCGTCGTGTTCGTCCAGGTCGAGGGCGGCTTCCAGGCCACCCCCGTCCTGGTGGGACGCCAGGCGGCCGGCCGCACGGAGATCCTGCGGGGCCTGACCGGCAGCGAACGCATCGCCGCCGCCAACGCCTTCCTGCTCAAGGCTGAGGTGGCCAAGGGCGAAGCCGAGCACGGCCACTAGGGAGGCATCGAATGTTCAAAGCCATTATCGAGGCCTCCGTCCGCTTCCGCTGGTTCGTGGTTCTCGCCACGGCCCTGGTCGCGGCCGTGGGTCTGTTCAACCTCACCAAACTGCCGATTGACCCGGACATCACCAACCGGCAGGTTCAGATCACCACCGTCGCCCCGGCGCTCGCGCCGGAGCAGATCGAGCGGCAGGTCACCTATCCGCTGGAGACGGCGATGGCCGGGATTCCCGGCCTGACCTCGACCCGCTCCCTGAGCCGCAACGGCTTCAGTCAGGTCACGGTCATCTTCACCGACCAGACCGACATCTATTTCGCCCGCCAGCAGGTGGCCGAGCGGTTGGCCCAGGCCCGCGAGTCCATGCCCGACGGGGTCGAGCCGGCTCTGGCCCCGATCACGACGGGTCTTGGCGAGGTGCTGATGTGGACGGTTGATTATAGGCCGTTCAACTCCGAGAACCTCGCACGTCCGGGCCAGCCGGGCTGGCAGGCGGGCGGGGACTACCTTACGCCCGAAGGCGAACTCCTCACCACGCCCCAGGCGCGCGCCACCTATCTGCGGACCGTGCAGGACTGGATCATCGCCCCGCAGATGCGGACCGCACCCGGCCTGGCCGGCGTCGACACCGTCGGCGGCTATGTGAAGGAATACGCCGTCCGTCCGGACGCGGCCCGACTGTCGGCCTATGGCCTCGGCATGGGCGACCTGATCCAGGCGCTCGATCGAGCCAACACCCAGGCCGGCGCCGGCTACGTCCAGCGGGCCGGCGAAGCCCTGACCGTCAGGACCGACGCCCTGGCTCTCACGATCGAGGACCTCGCGCAGGCGCCGGTCGTGAACCGCAGCGGCCTGGTCGTCCGGGTCGCCGATGTCGCCACCGTCGAGATCGGACAGGCCCCGCGGCTCGGCGGCGCCAGCCGTGACGGCCACGAGGCCGTCCTCGGCACCGCTCTGATGATCGCCGGCGGCAACAGCCGCACCGTCGCCCAGGCGGCCGGCGACCGACTTGAGGAAGTGCAGAAGACCCTGCCGCCAAGCATCGAGGCGGTGACGGTCCTGGACCGCTCGGCGCTGGTCAACTCCACCATCGCCACGGTGGCGCGCAACCTGACCGAAGGGGCCCTGCTGGTCATCGTCGTCCTGTTCCTGCTGCTCGGCAACATCCGCGCCGCCTCGATCACGGCCCTGATGATCCCGATCAGCTTCCTGTTCGCGGTCATCGGCATGAACCGCTTCGGGATCAGCGGCAACCTGATGAGCCTCGGCGCGCTCGACTTCGGCCTTCTGGTCGACGGCGCGGTCGTTGTGGTCGAAAACACCCTGCTTATGCTCAGCCAGCGCCGCGCCGAACTCGGCCGGATGCTGACACGGCGCGAGAGGCTCGAGGTCGCTGGCGCGGCCGCGCGGCAGATGGTCAAGCCGGCCGCCTACGGCCAGCTGATCATCCTGCTGGTCTTCACCCCCCTGCTGATGCTGGAAGGGGTCGAGGGCAAGACCTTCATCCCGATGGGGGCGACGGTGATGCTCGCCCTGGTCGGCGCCTTCATCTTCTCCTTCACCTTCGTGCCGGCCATGACCGCGCTGCTGGTGCGGGATCCCAATAAGGTCGAGGTCGACGAACACGGTCACGCGCACGAACACGAGACCTTCATCCTACGGAAGGCCCGGCGCTGGATCGAACCCGCGATCCGCGCGGCGGTCGATCGGCCGAAGATCGTGCTGATCGCCGCTCTAGGCGCACTCGTCGTCGGCGGCGTCGCCTTCACCTCCCTAGGGCGGGAGTTCATCCCGACCCTGGACGAGGGCGACATCGCCATGCAGGCGCTGCGGGTCCCTTCGGCCTCCCTCGAGCAGTCCCTCGCCATGCAGATGGCGCTGGAGCGTGCCATCGCGGCCCAGCCCGAGGTCGAGACCATGTTCTCACGCACTGGCACAGCCGAGGCGGCTGTCGACCCGATGCCGCCGAACATCTCCGACAGCGTCATCGTTCTGAAGGACCGGCGTGACTGGCCCGATCCAAACCTCGAGAAGGAACAGCTGATCGCCCGGATCGAGGAGGTCGCCTCCCAGCAGATCGGCAACAATTTCGAGTTCAGCCAGCCAATTGAGCTTCGCTTCAACGAGCTGATCTCTGGCGTGAGGACCGATCTGGCCGTCATGGTCTACGGCGACGACTTCGCCACGATGCAGCGGGTCGCCGACCAAGTCGCGGACGCCCTGCGCCAGACCCCGGGTTCGGCCGACGTCCGTGTCGAACAGGCCTCAGGCCTGCCGACCCTGACGGTCAGCGTCGACCGGTTCGCCGCGGCCAACTACGGCCTGTCGGCCGCCGACGTGTCCGAGACGGTCTCGGCCGCCATCGGCGGCGCGGAAGCGGGCCGGATCTTCGAAGGCGACCGCCGCTTCGATGTGGTGGTCCGCCTTGCCGATGAGGCGCGCAACGATCCGGCCGCCTTGGCAGCCCTGCCCATCGTGTCCTCGACCGGGGTGACCGTGCCCCTGTCCTCGGTCGCCCGCATCCAGAGCGCCGAGGGGCCAAACCAGATCAGCCGCAACGACGGCAGCCGTCGCATGGTCGTTCAGGCCAATGTGCGCGGCCGCGATCTGGGCGGCTTCGTTTCTGACGCCCAGCAGCGGGTCGATCAGGTCCAGCTTCCGACCGGGGTGCGCCTCGACTGGGGCGGCCAGTTCGAAAACCTGAAGCGCGCCGAGCAAAGGCTCGGTCTGGTCATTCCCATCGTCTTCATCCTGATCGGCGTTCTGCTGTTCATGGCTCTGGGATCGTTCGCGGAGGCCGGCCTGGTCTTCGCCTGTGTGCCGCTTGCTCTTGTCGGCGGGGCCTTGGCGCTGCTGCTGAGAGGGATGCCCTTCTCAGTCTCAGCGGCTGTCGGCTTCATCGCGGTGTCTGGGGTTGCAACACTCAACGGCCTGGTGCTGATGCAGGCCATTCGGGAGCGGCTGACGGCAGGTGCTGCCCCGACCCTCGCTGCTATCGAGGGAGCCTTCAGCCGGCTTCGCGCCGTGCTCACGACCGCCATGGTCGCCA
>CAXBPJ010000292.1:0-3336 GCA_963977325.1 uncultured Brevundimonas sp.
GGCCCCGGCCTTGGCTGCTTCGCGCCCTTCGGGTCGCCGGGGAGGCGGATGAAGGTCCGAGCGACGTGTCGGAACGCCGTGAAACCGGAGGGGCGGCGGCGACACAAAGACCGCTTTCGGACCCATTGCGGACCTATCTAATCGGATTGTTCGGCTGGTCTTCGCGGATTTCAGCGGGGAACCACATCCGGTCCGTCTGACCCGGGGAGCGTTCTGGCCCGGTTCATTGGAACTCACCGTGAATTGTCGGCAGTGACTTTCATCTGACTCATTCGGGAAAGCGAGCGCGCAGTCTTGTCACTGTCGGACTTCCGCCCGCCACCCCTGGCCAACGTTCAGATTGCCCGCTCACGGCGACGCGCGGGCCGCAGAAGGGTCTTCCACCCACCTCGCTCTCCCACGCTTAACGCGGCGTTTACCACGCGGGCGGCAGTTTCTGCCTAGCGGGCGTTCGAGTGTGTTCCCGCGTTGACGGGGCAGGGCGCGTGGGCGGCTTCACGGCGGCGATTCAGAGGTTCGGCATCGGCCGGCTGGCGGCGGTGCTGGGCGTCGCGGCGGGCGTGGCGGCCGTGCTGGTCGCGGTCATGCTGCGCATCGGCCAGCAGCCGGACGCCCTGCTCTATTCCAACCTGGACCTGCGCGAGGCGGGCGAGGTCACCGCCGCCCTGGACCAGAACGGCATCAAATACGCCAGCCGGGGCGACGGCTCGACCATCATGGTCCACCGCGACGAGGTCGGACGGGCGCGCATGTTGCTGGCCCAGGGCGACATCGTCTCGACCGGCTCGGTCGGATACGAACTGTTCGACAACCAGTCGGTGCTGGGTCAGACCGAGTTTCAGCAGAACCTCAACGAGCAGCGGGCGCTGCAGGGCGAGCTGGAGCGCACCATCCTGACCATGCGCGGCATCAACTCCGCGCGGGTGCATGTGACCATGCCGCGCCGCGAGCTGTTCCAGGCCCAGTCGACCGAGCCGACCGCCGCCGTGGTGGTGGGACTGGGCGCGCGCGAGCTGTCCGGCGACCAGATTCGCGCCATCCGCAATGTCGTGGCCTCGGCCGTGCCGAACCTGAAGCCCGACCGGGTGACGGTCACCGATCAGGCCAACCGGACCCTTGCCGCCGGCAACGCCGACGAGGGCTTCACCGCCGGTCTAGCGGGGCAGAAGAAGGCCGAGATCGAGGCCCAGATGACCGCCCGAATCCGCGAGCTGGTCGAGGGCGTGGTCGGCGTCGGCAACGCCCGGGTGACGGTCGCCGCCGACATCGACACCAGCCGCCAGACCACCCAGGAGCAGCGCTTCGACCCCGACGGCCAGGTGGTGCGCTCGTCGTCCATGAACAATTCGACCACCCAGGACACCTCGGGCCAGATGGACGGCGGCGTCACGGCCACCAATAACATTCCGGGCGGCGAGCCGGCCAACACCATCCCGATCGGCTCGACCTCGGGCGACAACGCCGAGATCACCAATTACGAAATCTCCAACACCACCACGACCACGGTGAAGGAGCCGGGAGCGATCCAGAAGCTGTCGGTGGCGGTGGCCGTTGACGGGGTGCTGACCCCCGGCGCCGATGGAGCCGAGCCGACCTACGCCGCGCGCCCGGCCGAGGAGATCCAGCAGATCGAGGCCCTGGTGCGCGCCGCCGCCGGCATCGACGCCGAGCGCGGCGACCAGATCACCGTCACCAACGTCCGCTTCAATCGCGACACCGGGCTGGCGGTCGGCGAGGACGGCGGATCCTCGCTGATGGACTTCACCAAGAACGACATCATGCGCGGGGTGGAGCTGCTGGTGCTGGTGCTGACCGGTCTGGCGCTGATCTTCTTCGTGGTGCGACCGCTGCTGAAGACGGCGCGGGGCGAGGGCGGCGTGCCCGTCACCCAGTTGGCCGCGGCGACCGCGGGCGGCGCGCCCCTGCTGACCGGACCGCCGTCGGAGATGGAGCAGCGGCTGAACAACGCCCATTTCGAGGGGGAGGTGAAGGCCTCGTCCGTGCGGCGCGTGGCCGAGTTCGTCGACAAGCACCCGGAGGAATCGGCCACCATCCTGCGCAACTGGGTGCATGAAGGCTGATGGCGGCGCGTATGGTCACCAAGAAGCCGGTCGTTGAGGACGCCAGGAAGCTGTCGGGCCCGGAGAAGGCCGCCGTCATCCTGCTGGCTCTGGGAGCGGACCACACCGCGCTGTGGGAGTCGCTGCACGAGGACGAAATCAAGGAAATCTCCCAGGCCATGGCCAGCCTGGGTACGGTCAACGCCCAGGTGGTCGAGGAGCTGCTGGTCGAGTTCGTGGCCGGAATGAGCGGCTCGGGGGCTGTCATGGGCAGCTATGAGCAAACCCAAAAGCTGTTGGCCTCCTTCATGCCCGCCGATCGGGTCGAAGGCCTGATGGAGGAGATCCGGGGACCGGCCGGCCGCACCATGTGGGACAAGCTGGCCAATGTGAACGAGGCGGTGCTCGCCAACTATCTGAAGAACGAATACCCACAGACGGTCGCGGTGGTGCTGTCCAAGATCAAGCCGGAGCATGCGTCGCGCGTGCTGACCGCCCTGCCCGAGGACTTCGCCCTGGAATGCGTGCAGCGGATGCTGCGCATGGAGCCGGTGCAGCGCGAGATCCTGGACAAGATCGAACAGACCCTGCGCACCGAGTTCATGTCGAACCTGGCGCGGACCTCCAAGCGCGACAGCCACGAGCTGATGGCCGACATCTTCAACGCCTTCGACCGCCAGACCGAGGCGCGGTTCATCGGCGCCCTGGAAGAGCGCAACCGTGAGGCGGCCGAGCGCATCCGGGCGCTGATGTTCGTGTTCGAGGACCTGTCGAAACTGGACCCTGGCGGGGTGCAGACCCTGCTCCGGGCGGTGGAGAAGGACCAGCTGGCCCTGGCCATGAAGGGGGCGTCGGAATCCTTGCGCGAGATGTTCTTCTCCAACATGTCCGAACGCGCTTCCAAGATCATGCGCGAGGACATGGAAGCGATGGGCCCGGTGCGTCTCAAGGACGTCGACGCGGCCCAGACCACCATGGTGCAGGTCGCCAAGGACCTGGCCGCCAAGGGCGACATCATGCTGGCCGGCCAGGGCGCCGACGACGAGCTGATCTACTGACATGAACCAGGCCCAGCTCAGCGCCCGCCCGTTCGCCTTCGACACCGAGTTCGACGCCTCGGGGCGCGTGGTCGCCTCCGGCGCGCCGATCCGGACGGTCAAGCGCACCTATCTGGCCGCCGAGGTCGAGGCCCTGGTCGCCCAGGCGCGGGCGGAGGCGCGGACGGAGGCCCTGGCCGAGGCCGAGAGCATGCGCTCGATGGCGCTGGGCGAGATCG
>CAXBPJ010000293.1:0-3329 GCA_963977325.1 uncultured Brevundimonas sp.
CCCGGACGGTCCGATCGTCCTCGCCGGGGTCGAGCAGGGCGCCGACCTGCTGGACCGGCTGCTGCGGGAGCGTGTCGCTGCCGACGAAGAACTGCGGGCGCGCCTGGCCGCAGCCTATCTGATCGACACCCTGGTTCCGGCCGATCGCTACGGCCCGGACGCCGCCATCCCGGCCTGTTCCTCGCCGATTCAGGTCGGCTGCGTCGTCGCCTGGTCGGCGGTAGGCGAGGGCGACGATGGGGCGGTCAACCGCCGCCTGCGCCGCGCCGTGGTCTGGAACGATCAGGGCTGGCTGGAGGATCTGGGCGATCGGGCGGCTCTGTGCGTCAATCCGGTCCTCGGCGCGGCAACCGATCAGGCCGCCGATGTCCGCCGCCACCGCGGAGGGGCCAGCGCCACAGGTCTGGAATGGGGCGCCCGGCCGCCGATCCCAACTCGCCCGCTTTTCGCCCTGAAGGCAGCTGGACCGAGCGACGAATGGCCAGTCCCTACAATTTGTTTTGGGCCGATCTTGAACAGGATGTGGAGGGTCGCCTGACCTTCTGGCGCGAGGCCAACCCGCTCAATCGCTCCCCGACCGGTGCGAGCGCCAGTCGAACAGCGCCTCCAGAACCTGGATCGCCCGACCCCGCTCGCTGACCAGATCGGGATCGCGGTTCAGCACCAGCCGGGCGTCGTCATAGGCGGCCATCATCAACGTTCGATGGCGCACCGGGTCGGCGAAGCTGTAGGCCGGAAAGCCGCTTTGACGCAGGCCCAGGGGATCACCGCCGCCGCGCAGACGGAAATCCTCCTCGGCGATCTCAAAGCCGTCGTCGGTGCGCCTCAGGGTCTCCAGCCGCTGGCGCGCCGTCTCGCCCAGCTCGCCGCTCTCGCCCGATCCGTACAGCAGGATGCAGGAACTGGCCCGGTCGCCGCGCCCGACCCGTCCGCGCAGCTGGTGCAGCTGGGCCAGGCCGAAGCGGTCGGCGTGTTCGACGACCATGATGGTGGCGTTGGGCACATCGACCCCGACCTCGACCACCGTGGTGGCGACCAGCACGGGGATGGTCCCGGCGGCGAAGGCGGCCATGACGCTCTCGCGGTCCGGTCCGGGCATCTGGCCGTGCGCCATCCCGATCTCGACACCCAGGCGGGCGCGCAGTTCCACCACCCGTCCCTCGGCGGCGGCCAAGTCGGCGGCTTCCGACTCGGCCACCAGCGGGCAGATCCAATAGGCTTGGGCGCCTTCGGCCACGGCGCGCTTCAACCGCTCCGCCACCTCCTCCAACCGGGCCAGAGGCAGCACGGCCGTGGTGATCGGGGTGCGGCCGGGCGGCTTTTCGGTCAGGCGCGAAACCTCCAGATCGCCGTACTGGGTCATCTCCAGGGTGCGCGGGATGGGCGTGGCCGACATGGTCAGCAGGTGGACCGCGCCCACCGCCGGGTCGCCCTTGGCCTGCAGCCGCTGGCGCTCATTGACGCCGAACCGGTGCTGCTCGTCGATCACCGCCAGACCCAGGCGGTTGAACCGCACACCATCCTGGAACAGGGCGTGGGTGCCGATGGCGACGCCGGCGGATCCCTCGCTAAGGGCCAGCAGCCGGCCGCGCCGCTCCGCCGCCGTGTCACGGCCGGTCAGCAGGACGGTGTCGATCCCGGCGGCCGCGAACAGGGGCGCCAGCCGCTCGTGGTGCTGGCGCGCGAGAATCTCGGTCGGCGCCATCAGGGCGGCCTGAACGCCGGACGACGCCGCATCGGCCATGGCAAGGGCCGCCACAGCCGTCTTGCCCGAGCCCACATCCCCCTGCAGCAGCCGACCCATTTGCCGGCCCGAGGCGAGGTCGCCGCGAAGCTCCGCCAGGGCCTGAACCTGGGCGCCCGTCAAGCGGAAGGGCAGGGCGGCTGCCACGGCGTCCGAGGCCTCGCCGGGGCGGATCACCGGGGCGGGGGCGGCCACGCGGGCAGCCCGGCGACGAGCTAGGGCCAGCTGATGCGCCAGCAGTTCGTCATAGGCCAGCCGCTGGCGGGGCGGGGCGTCCGGCCCGATCTCGGCCTCGGTCTCTGGCGAATGCAGGGTCTGGATCGCCGCGCGCCAGCCGGACCACTGCTGCCGCGCCAGCCAGGCCGGGTCCTGCCATTCCGGCAGCTCCGGCGCCTGATCCAGCGCCGCCAGTACGATCCGCCGCAGCACCCGCGAGGTCAGGCCGGCCGTGGCCGGATAGACCGGCTCTGACATCGGCAGTTCGTCGATCTTGTCGAGGGGCAGGACGTCCGGATGGGCGATCTGGACCTCATTGTTGAACCGCTCGACCTTGCCCGAGACGATGCGTCGCTCGCCGCGCGGCAGTAGGCGCTGAACGTGCTGGGGCGAGCCGCCGAACCAGATCAGATGGACGAAGCCCGTGTCGTCGGACGCCCGCACCTTGAACGGCTGGCCCGGCTTCTTTGGCGCGATGTGGCTATCGACCAGCACCTCCATCACCGCGATCTCCCCCTCGATCGCCTGGGTCGAGGGGGTGCGTCGGCGGCGCAGCACGCCAGAAGGGCTGAGGAACAGCACATCGCGCACCAGCGGCCCGGCCAGTTTCTCGACCAGGGGCTTAAGGCGCGGGCCGACGCCTTTCAGGCTGTCGGACCCGGCGAACAGGGGAAAGAGAATCTCGGGCCGCATCGTCGGTCAGTGTGGCGCCGGGCGGGACGGAACGCTATGTGAACCCACCCAGTTGTTTGACCGGACCGGAGACCCCGTGGCCGACGCCGACCCGTGCGTGAAGACCCGTTTGCAGCGTATCGCCTTTCGCGCCTGGCGGCGGGGAACGCGCGAGTCTGATCTGGTGATGGGGCCGTTCGTGGATCGGCACGGCGCGGCCCTGTCCGAACAGGAAATCAGTGAGTTGGAGCGTCTCTTGGACGTGGACGATGAGTTTCTGTACCCGTGGATCGTCGGCCGCAGCCCTGTCCCGACCGAGATGAATGGCCCGGTTATGCGCCGGCTCCAGGCCTTCCTGCGCGACGAGGTGGCCGCCGAGGTCGCGAAGGGGATCGGCTGATGGACGCCCGCGCCAATCCGACCGGCGTGGTCGATGAGCTGACCCTGTCCGGCGCGCCGGAGGGGCTGGACGCCCTGGCGACGGCCGAGCGGCTGAAGGCCGACGGTGGGGTCGCCCTGTTCGTGGCGCGCGACTATCAGCGCGCGGCGGCCTTCGCCCAAGCATTCGACTTCTTCTCGGACGGCATTGAAACCCTGGAGTTTCCAGCGTGGGATTGCCTGCCCTATGACCGCTTGAGCCCGACGCCGGCGGTGCAGGCCCAGCGTATGGCCGCCCTGACCCGGCTGGCGGCGCGCG
>CAXBPJ010000294.1:0-3311 GCA_963977325.1 uncultured Brevundimonas sp.
GGCGCAGCCGGCGCTCGCGGACGCAAAGAGGCCCCTCCACCGCCTTCGGCGGTCCCCCTCCCCATCGCTTCGCGACGGGGAGGAAAGCTAATCCAGCATCGCCTCCAGCGTCGCCAGCTCGTCGGCCTGCTTGGCCGGCTTGTCCCAGCGGATGCGGCTGATGCGCGGAAAGCGCATGGCGACCCCGGACTTGTGGCGTTTGGAGCGCTGCAGCCCCTCGAACGCCACCTCCAGCACCAGACCAAACTCGCGGTCGGCGCGCACGGCCCGGACGGGGCCGAAGCGGTCGGTGGTGTGGTCGCGAACGAACTTGTCGAGCTGTTTCAGCTCCTCGTCGGTGAAGCCGAAATAGGCCTTGCCCACAGGGGTCAGGACGTGGGCGCCGGTCGCGTCTTCGACCCAGACGCCGAAGGTGTAGTCGGAATAGAAGCTGGAGCGTTTGCCCGAGCCGCGCTGGGCGTACATCAGCACGGCGTCGACCAGGCGCGGATCGCGCTTCCACTTGAACCACGGCCCCTTGGGGCGGCCGGCGTCATAGGTGCTGTCCAGCCGCTTCAGCATCAGCCCCTCGGCGATCGCGGGCTCGCCCTCGGGCGGGTCGGCGCGCAAGGCGGCAAGGGTGTCCCAGCTGTCGAACGGCTGCAGCGGCGACAGGTCGATGCGCGGCGAGCCGATGGCGGCCACGAACGCCTCCAGCCGTTCGCGGCGCTCGCTGAACGGCAGGCCGCGCAGGTCCTCGCCGTCGGCGGCCAGCAGGTCATAGGCGCGGATGGCGGCGGGGCTGGCCGCGATCAGCTTGGGATCGACCACCTTTCGGTTCAACCGCTGTTGCAGGTCGCCGAAGGCCGCGGCCTGGCCCGCCTCACGCATGACCAGAAGCTCGCCGTCGATGACGCCCTCATAGGTCAACTGATCCAGCACATCGGGAAAGGCGTTCGAGATGTCCTCGCCCGCTCGGCTATAGAGGCGGCGCACCCCGCCCTCGGAGACGGCCTGAACCCGGATGCCGTCCCATTTCCATTCGGCGGCGTAGGCGGCGGGGTCCAGCTTCTTGAAGTCCACGTCTTCGTCGAGCGCATGGGCCAGCATGACGGGCCGGAAGCGGCCGTGCGCCTCGGCCGAGGGGCGCTTGGCCTTGCCCTCCAGCCAGGCGAACAGGTCGGCGTAGGGCGGCTTCTGGGCGTGCCAGATTTCCTGAATGTCGGCGACGGGCACGCCCCCATAGTCCGCCGCCGCCTGCCAGGCCAGCCGCGCCGAGACCCCGACCCGCAGGCCGCCGGTGACCAGCTTGAGCAGGGCCCAGCGGCCGTCGGCGTCAAGCGCGTCCAGCCACCCCTCCAGCAGCCCCTGGACCTCCCCGCGCTTGGCATGGTTCAGGGCGTCGATCACCTCCGACAGCTCGGGCTCGCGGTTGGCGCCATGTTTCGCCGGCCAGATCAGGGCGACCGTCTCGGCCAGATCGCCCACATAGTCGCGCGACATCCGGAACAGCTGGGCGTCCACCCGGCTCTCGACCGCGGCGCGGATCATCGCCGGCTTGGCCGCCGTGAAGGACAAGGCGCCGGTCAGGGAGGCCAGCGCCCAGCCACGGTCGGGATCGGGTTGGTCGGCCAAGTGGTCTCGGATCAAGGTGAGCTTGGCGTTGCGCGATGAGGTCGAGGACAGCCGGTCCAGCAGGGTGGCGAAGGCGCGCATTCAGCCGCCCTCCCCGTCCGGCAGGTCGGAGCCCAGGTCCTCGTCGTCCTCGTCCTCGTAGCCGACCAGGTGCAGCGCCCGGGCCTTGAGACCGTTCAGCTCGGCCCAGCGGCACAGGGCGTCGTCGCGGCCGTGGGTGATCCACACCTCGCCGGGCGACAGTTCGGTCAGGGTGTCGGTCAGTTCGTCCCAGTCGGCGTGGTCCGACAGGATCAGCGGCAACTCCACCCCCCGCTGGCGGGCGCGGGCGCGGACCCGCATCCACCCGGACGCAAAGGCGGTGACGGGATCGGGAAAGCGCCGGCTCCAGCGGTCGGCGATGGCCGAGGGCGGGGCGATAATGATCCTGCCGGCGAAATCGGCCTTGGACCCGGTCGCGGGCGCCAGTGGGCCCAGCGCCACCCCGAACCGCTCATAGAGCCGGTTCAGCCGCTCCAGCGCGCCGTGGACATAGATGGTCTCGTCGTAGCCCGCCTCTCGCACCAGCCGGATAACCCGCTGCGCCTTGCCCAGCGCATAGGCCCCGACCAGATGGGCGCGCTCGGGGAACTGACGCACCGAGGCCAGCAGCCGCGCGATCTCCTGCGCATCCGGCGGGTGGCGGAAGACCGGCAGGCCAAAGGTCGCCTCGGTGATGAAGACGTCGCCGCGCACCGGCTCGAACCGCGCGCAGGTCGGGTCACGCCGCCGCTTGTAATCGCCCGAGGCGACGATCCTCAGGCCCCTGTGACTCAGCACCGCCTGAGCCGAGCCCAGCACATGGCCGGCGGGGACCAGGCCGACCTGGACGCCGCCCACGTTCGTCGTCTCGCCATAGGCCACGGCCTGGGTGCGGCCGGCGAAGTCCCGGCCATAGCGTTCGGCCATGATGGCCAGGGTCTCGGGCGTGGCCAGGACCGAGCCGTGGCCGGCGCGGGCGTGGTCGGCGTGGCCGTGGGTGATGACGGCCCGGTCCACCGGCCAGGGCGGGTCGATGTAGAAGTCGCCGGGCCCGCACCACAGGCCCTTGGGCGTGGGTCGAAGCAGCGCCTCGGGCTTGAGGGCGGATCGCGTCATGGCCTGCCTTAAGGCGATAGGCGTCGCCGATGTTCCGCCGGGCTGAACCGCCGGCCCCGTCCGGCGTTGACGAGTCCTCGTTTTGGGAGACCGACATGGCCGCGCGACCGACCTGGCAAGGGCATCTGAAGCTGTCGCTCGTCACCTGCCCAGTGGCGCTCTACACCGCGACCTCGTCGACGTCCCACGTCAGCTTTCACCTGATCAACCCCGAGACCAACAACCGCATCCGCATGGTGCCGACCGATCCGGACGCCGGGCCGGTGGAGCGCTCGGATCTGGTCAAGGGCTATGAAGTATCCAAGGACGAATACGTCCTGTTCGACGACGCGGACTTCGACAAGGTGAAGCTGGAATCGACCCGCACCATCTCCATCGACCAGTTCGTGGACGTCGCGGACATCGATCGACTGTACCTCGACAGCCCCTATTATCTGGTGCCGGAAAAAGGCGTGGGCGCCGAAGCGTTCGCGGTCATCCGCGAGGCCATGAACAAGGCCGGCAAGATCGCCATCGGCTGCCTGGTCTTGCGCGGGCGTGAACGGCAACTGGCGCTGGAG
>CAXBPJ010000295.1:0-3296 GCA_963977325.1 uncultured Brevundimonas sp.
GGCGATGTAGGGCGTCAGCCCCGCCTCACCCAGCGCCAGCATCTTGTCTGGCGTGTCGGCGACGCTGAACAGCCGATCGGTCGCCTTGTTGACCGAGACGTCCGTGGCTTGGGCCGACAAAGCGACGGCGACCACCAGTGTGTAGGGATCCTGAAACCTGAGTTCGGTCTTCGGCTCGGGCATGACCCCGGACAGACGCTCGAAGATGGCCTCGACCCGCGCCTTCACAGGCGGCCAGCGGAAACCGGGAGCTCTCACCGCGGTCGTCCGGAATTTGCTGAACCGTCAGGGGTGTTCGCCATCACGCCCTGATTAGCGGCGCGATGGCCGGTTGTCTCGCCGCCCTCAGACGGCCTTGCGAATGGCCCGGGCGGCCGCTTCCAGATCGTCGGCGATCTCGGCGGCGCGATGTGCGCCGATATTGATCGCCTTGGGCTCCTTGGTGGTGGGCGACACGACCACGAGCTGGAATACCGGCATGTCGGCCGTGTCGCTGAGCCCGTGGTGCACGCGCAGCCACTTGCTCTTGAACAAATTCTGCTTGCCAACCAGCGCCATAACCGCCCCTGAACGTCCGTATAGGGCCTTTAGTTAATGGCCAGGGCGTCTGGCAAGCGGAATCCGCGTCATTTCGCCACACGGGCGATAATTAACGCATTAAGCCTCTGAAGTTCAGATGATTTTCACGCTGCGGTCGCACGACGTCGTTCTTTCAACTCCTCCGCCGCGCCCGGCTTGGCGAAATAATAGCCCTGCAGATAGTGGGCCCCGGCGATGCGCAGGAAGTCCGCCTGGGCCGCCGTTTCCACGCCTTCGCAGACCACCTTCATCCCCAGCGCCCGCCCGACCCCGATCACCGCGTGGATGATCGAGGCCGAGGCCACGTCGTCCGTGCAGTGATCGACGAAGCTGCGGTCGATCTTCAGGGTGGTGAAGCGTAGTTCCTTCAGCGCATGAAGGCTGGTGAAGCCGGCGCCGAAGTCGTCCAGCGCCACGTTCACACCGGCGGCGCGCAGGGTGTCGACGGTGTGGCGCGCCGCCTCGACGTCCAGCATGGCCGTCTCGGTCACCTCGACCTCCAGCCGGCGCCGGTCAAAGCCCATCCGCTCGCACATGGCCACCACCCGGTCGGCGAAACCGGGCATCTGGAACTCCGACGCCGAGGCGTTCACGCCCACGATCAGGCCGGGGTTATCCGCGCAGTCGCGCATGGCGGTTTCCAAGGCGAAGTCGGTGATGCGGGCGATCTCGCCGGCCTCCTCGACCTGGGGGATGAAATTGTCGGGCGAGACGCGGCCGCGCTCGGGATGCTCCCAGCGGATCAGGGCCTCGGCCTTGGGCGTGGTCGCGCCGGTGCGATCGACCAGCGGCTGATAGACCAGGTGGAACTCGCCCCGCTCCAGGCCGCGCAAGACATCCGCCACCAGCGGGTCGACCTTCGGCTCGTTCTCGACCGGAATGGGGACCGGTTCGGCGCCGGGCTGGCGGTCCAGCGCCTTGAGGGTGCGCGCCAGGGCCTCCGCGATATCCTGGAGCGCCCGCGCATCGACCACCCCTCCGGCCCGGGCGTCGTGCTCCAGGGCGGCGGCGCGGTCCGACACCGCCTTGGCGCCCAGGCTGAGGCTGATCGACTTCAGGGCGTGGGCGGCGCGCGACAGCGCCTCGGTGTCGCCGTCGGCATGGGCCTGGACCGCCTCGGCCATGCGGCGTGGGGCGTTGTCGCGGTACAGCGCCTCGATCCGCGACACGAAGTCCGGATTGCCGCTCGCGGCCATCGCCGCCAGGTCGGCCTGGGTCTTGGCGTCGAACAGGGTCTCGTCGAGCGCGGGCGCCGACGCCGTCTCAGTCCTCGGACGGGCGGCCACCGGCGCCGCGGCGACAGGGGTCGCGGCCTTGTCCGGACAGGCATCTTGCAGCGCGCCGATCAGGTCGGCCAGGGTGAAGGGCTTGTGGATCACGCCGTCCATGTCGGCCTCGCGCCAGGCCTGGGCGGCGGCGCCCACGACATGGGCGG
Organism: uncultured Brevundimonas sp.; assembly: GCA_963977325.1. Taxonomy (GTDB): domain Bacteria; phylum Pseudomonadota; class Alphaproteobacteria; order Caulobacterales; family Caulobacteraceae; genus Brevundimonas. Next base: position 2,015 of record CAXBPJ010000295.1, read on the forward strand.
TCAGGGCGACGACGCGGGTGCGCGGGTCTCGGCCTCCTCGACGCGTATGCGGCGCGTGGCCTCGAACCCGTCCATGCCGGGCATGGAGCCGTCCATCAGCACCAAGTCGAAGTCCTGGACACGGACAGCGTCGATGGCCTCCTGGCCGCCCTCGACCAGCATGGGCGTGATTTCCAGCAGAGCCAGGGCCTCGGCCGCGACCTCGCGATTGACCTCGGCGTCGTCGACGACCAGCACCCGGGCCGAGGGGAAGGCGACGCCGCCCGTCGCAGGTCCGCCCGCGGCCAGCTCCAGATGCGGGGTCTCGCCCCGCGCCAACTGGCCCATAACCTGGGCGAGATCGGATCGGCGCAGCGGTCGGACGAGAGCCGTGGCGGCCTGGGCGGGGATGGGCGCGGTTTCGGCTTCGGCGTCGGTGGCGCAGACCAGTACGGTGCGCTCGGGCGCCACGCCGTGGGTGACGCCCAGGGCTGCGTCGGCGTCCCCGGCCGTCGCGGGCTGGACGCCCCAGGCGCCGAGATAGCGTTTGGCGGCGTGGGCGGTCAGCGGCGGGAGGCCCGACAGCGCGGGCCGCACACTCGACAACGTCGCTGGCGTCAGCAGGTCAGCCCCTTCCGCCAAGAGCGGGGCGGTAAAGGCGAACATCGAGCCCTTGCCGACCTTGGAGGCCAGTTTCCACTCGCCGTCCATCGCCTTGACCAGCCGGTCGCAGATCGCCAGCCCCAGGCCCGTGCCGCCATGCTTGCGGGTGGTGGTCTGGTCTGCCTGGGAGAAGGCCTCGAACAGTTTCGGCAGGACGTCGGGCGGGATGCCCGGTCCGGTGTCGCGCACGCCGATCAGCACATGGCGGGCCCGGTCCGGATCGGGTCTGACCTCGATCAGCACGCCGCCCGTCTCGGTGAACTTGATGGCGTTGTTGACCAGGTTGGAGATCACCTGCCGCAGTCGCGTCGGATCGGTCGCGGCGTCAGGCAGGCGCGGGTCGACGAAGACGGCAAGATCCAGCCCCTTTTGACAGGCCTTTTCATGGAACAGGCCGGCCACATCCTCGGCGATCTCGGCCAGGTCGCAGTCGATCGCCTCCAGCTCCATCTTGCCGGCCTCGACCTTGGAGAAGTCGAGAATGTCATTGATGATCGAGAGCAAAGACCGGCCCGACTTGGCGATGACGTCGGCGTAGCGCCGCTGGCGGCCCGGCAGGTCCGAGGCGGCCAGCAACTCGCTCAGCGCCAGAATGCCGTTCATCGGCGTGCGGATCTCGTGGCTCATGTTGGCCAAGAAC
>CAXBPJ010000296.1:0-3295 GCA_963977325.1 uncultured Brevundimonas sp.
CTGCGTCGCGCCGCTCTCCCCGCCGCGGCCTGAGTCTGCTTGTCGCGGACGGGGGTATCGCCTAGGTCCGCCTCATGACCGACAGCGCCCCCATCCGCCCCGAGGCCCGCGCCCCGCGAGGCTTCGCCGACCGGCGCGGCCGCGACCTGATGGCCGAGCGCCGCATCGTCGAGGCCGTGGCGCCCGTCTATGAGCGCTGGGGCTTCGAGCCGCTGGAGACGCCGGCTTTCGAGTACGCCGATGCGCTCGGCAAGTTCCTGCCCGACGCCGATCGGCCCAACGCCGGCGTCTTCGCCCTGCAGGACGACGACGAGCAGTGGATGGCGCTGCGCTATGACCTGACGGCGCCCCTGGCCCGCTACGCCGCCGAAAACTGGGAGACGCTGCCCAAACCCTTCCGGCGTTATGCCTTCGGCCCCGTTTGGCGCAACGAAAAGCCGGGCCCAGGCCGCTTCCGTCAGTTCGTTCAGTGCGACGCCGACACCGTCGGATCGGACCGGCCCGAGGCCGACGCCGAGATCATCGCCATGGCCGCCGAGGGCCTCGCGGCCGCCGGCCTCGAGCCCGGCCAGGCGATCGTGCGGGTCTCCAGCCGCCAGCTGGTCAATGGGGTGCTGGAGGCGGCGGGTGTCTCCGACCCGGGCCAGACCCTGGCGGTGCTGCGCGCCGTCGACAAGCTGGATCGGCTGGGACTGGACGGCGTGCGCCTGCTGCTGGGCGAAGGGCGGCTCGATGAGTCCGGCGACTTCACCAAGGGCGCCGGCCTGTCGTCGCCGGGCGCTCAGGCGGTGCTCGATTTCCTGGAGATCGGCGCCGAAGGCGGCGACGATGTGCTTGGCGCGCTCGACGCCGTAGTCGGGACGACCGCCTCGGGTCGCGCCGGACTGGAGAGCCTGAGCCGCATCCGAACGGCGCTGAAGGCGATGGGCGTCGGTACGGACCGCGCCGTGATCGATCCGTCGATCGTTCGCGGGCTGGAGTACTATACCGGCGCGGTCTTCGAGGCCGAACTGACCCTGCCGGTGAGCGACGACAAGGGGCGGCCCATGCGCTTCGGCTCGATCGGCGGGGGCGGCCGCTATGACCACCGGCTTCTCCTTCGGGGTGTCGCGTCTGGCGGCGGCGCTGGCGGCCTCGGGGCGAACCGCCTCCGTCGCGCGCGGACCCGTGGTGGTGATCGCCTTTTCCGAAGACGACATGGCCCATTACTTCGCCGCTGCGGCCGAACTGCGCGCCGCCGGGACCCCGGCCGAGGTCTATCTGGGCCGGGCCGGGATGAAGGCCCAGATGAAATACGCCGACCGGCGCGACGCCCCCGCCGTGATCCTGCTGGGCGGCGATGAGATCGCGGCGGGCCAGGTGACGATCAAGGATCTGGACGCGGGTCGGGACGCGGCTCAGGGCCTGTCCGACAACGCCGCCTGGAAGGCCGAGCGGCCGGGGCAGGTCACCGTTTCGCGCGACCAGATGGCGGCCCATGTCCGCGCCATCCTCGCCGCAGGTTAACGCCGATCACCCTGAATCCGATGCCTTTTCGCCACGGCGCTCGTCTTGACTTGGCCCGGATTGTGACGTTTTGTCCCCCCACGTGAGGCGCGCGCGTTCCTGAAGGGTCGCCGTCCGTCTCGCAGGCGTTTCGGGGAGGAAACGCCGCTCGAAGAGAGCGAGAAAGCCCGCCGAGGTCAGACCTCGGCGGGCTTTTTGCTGTGCGGATAGGTCCGCTCCGGACATGAAAAAGGCCGCTCCGGAGAGCGGCCTCTTCAGAACCGTTCGAGACGCGCGGTTTTACCGGCCGGGGCGTGGCTTGGGCGCGGGCAGCAGGCCTTCGCGCTGGGCACGCTTGCGGGCCAGCTTGCGGGCGCGACGCACGGCCTCGGCCTTCTGGCGGGCGCGCTTCTCCGAGGGCTTCTCGTAGTGCACGTGGCGCTTCATTTCACGGAAGCTGCCTTCGCGCTGCATCTTCTTCTTAAGGGCCTTGAGGGCCTGATCGACGTTGTTGTCGCGGACGAAAATCTGAACCAGGTGAAACTCTCCTTTGGCCGCCCGCCGCGTCCGGATGAGGGAGACGGGCAGACAAACGATCTGGGCAAAACGAACGGTCTCCGCCGGACAGGGTCCGCGGATGAGGGCGCGCTGATACACGAGCGGGCCCGACCTGTCCAGCCGCCAGAGGCCGTTCTATAAGGCGGTCATGAGCGAAGCGCGCACCACGGCCGAGGCGCCCGATTGGGCTGATCAGACTGAACAGGCGGTTCTGGACGCCGCCATCGCCCGGGCCGAGGATCTGGGCTGGAACAGCCGCCTGGTCCGCGCCGCCTGCGCCGCCGAGGGCCTGTCGCTCGGCGATCAGGAGCTGCTGCTGCCGAACGGGCCGCGCGACCTGGCCGCCCTGCTGTCGCGCCGTCATGACGCGAGAGCGATGGCGACCCTGGCCGAGATCGACGCCGGATCGCTGAAGATCCGCGAGCGCATCGGGCGGGCGGTGTCGGCGAGGATGGAGGCGGGGGCCGAGACCCTGCCGGCCACGCGTCGCTGCGCGGGCTTTCTCGCCCTGCCGCCGAACGCCGACCTCGGGCTGTCCCTGGCCTGGGAGACGGCGGATCATCTGTGGCGCTGGGCCGGCGACACGACCACCGACTGGAACCACTATTCCAAGCGCGCCATCCTCTCGGGCATCCTGATCCCCGCCCTGACGATGCGCTGGTTCGACGGGCGCGAGGCGGCCGAAGCCTTCGTCGCGCGGTGCATCGACAACGTCATGGCCTTCGAAAAATGGAAGGCGGGCAAGGACTTCCATGCTCCGGGCCGCAAGCTGACCGAGGCGCTGGCGCGGATGCGCTACGGCCAGCGGGCCTGACCGCCGATGTGCGCCTCCTATGAGGCCCGGTTCTCGGTCAAGGAACTGGTCGACGCCTTCGCCGCCGCCGACGCCGCGCTGAAGCTGTCGCGCGGCCTGCCCAATCTGGAGCCGCGCGAGCGGGTGCGGCCGACCGATCCGGCGCCGGCGATCCGGGTCGACGACGACGGCCAGCCCGACCTGTTCGAGATGCGCTTCGGATTTCCCCCGCCACGCCCCAAAGCCGGACCGGTGATCAATTTCCGCAGCGAGGGCCGGACCCTGCGCAACGGCGACAACGGCGGCCGCTGTCTGGTCCCGGTGTCGGGGTTCTATGAGTTCACCGGCGACACATACCCCAAGACGCGCTGGATCTTCCGTGATCCCGAACGCCCGTTCCTGGCGTTGGCCGCGATCTGGCGCCGGACGGATCAGGGCGAGGCCTTCTCGCTGCTGACC
>CAXBPJ010000297.1:0-3293 GCA_963977325.1 uncultured Brevundimonas sp.
CTTGAGCACGGCCTCGGCGGGCTGGCGGCCCTGGGCGATGCTGTCGAGAACCGAAGCGGCGGCGGCGAGACGGGCGGAAGGGGTCACGAGGCTCCGATCAGACGAACAGGGCGGCGATGATCAGGATCAGCCCCAGCGCCGCCACGCCCCAGGCCAGCGACCGCACATAGGCGACGCCGAAGGCATAGAGCGGCACATAGGCCAGCCGGCCGAAGAAATAGAGATGGGCGCCCCACGCCGTCAGCGCCCCATCCTTGCCCGCCACATGGGCCATCAGCACGGCGGCGATGAACAGCGGCAGGGTCTCGAACAGATTGGCCTGGGCCCGCATCAGTCGTCCGGCCAGCTTGCCCGGTGGCGGCGGTGTCCCATCACGCGGCCCGGCGTTCCACTTGGCGCCCAGCTCGGCCGTCCGCGCCGCCCCGGCCGCCAAGATCTGCGCCAGCGCCAGCACCAGTGTCGCCGCCAGCAGGATGAATTCCGGCGTCATGTCCATGGCGGCCTCCCAGCCCTAGCCCTGCCGATAGTTCGGCGCCTCGCGGGTGATCATCACGTCGTGGACGTGGCTTTCGCGCAGGCCCGCGCCGGTGATCCGCACGAACCGCGCCTTCGCCTGCATCTCCGCGATCGTGGCGGCTCCGACATAGCCCATGGCGGCGCGCAGGCCCCCGACCATCTGATGGATCACCGGCGCAATTGGCCCCTTGTAGGGCGTCTGACCCTCGATCCCCTCGGGCACCAGTTTCTGCGTGTCCGAGACTTCCTTCTGGAAGTAGCGGTCGGCCGAGCCCCGGGCCATGGCGCCCACCGACCCCATGCCGCGATAGCTCTTGTAGCTCCGCCCCTGATACAGAAACACCTCGCCTGGGCTCTCGTCGGTGCCGGCGAACATCGAGCCCATCATTGCGACCGAGGCGCCCGCCGCGATGGCCTTGGCCAGGTCGCCGGAATATTTGATGCCGCCATCGGCGATCACCGGCGCGCCGCTGTCACGCGCCGCGCGGGCGGATTCCATCACCGCCGTCAGCTGCGGCACGCCCACGCCGGCTACGATCCGCGTAGTGCAGATCGAGCCCGGCCCGATCCCCACCTTCACCGCATCGGCGCCGGCGTCCAAGAGGGCGCGGGTGGCGTCATAGGTCGCGACATTGCCGGCGATGACCTGCACGCGGTTTGACTCGCGCTTGACCCGCTCGACCGCCCGCGCCACCGAGGCCGAGTGGCCGTGCGCGGTGTCGATCACCACCACATCGACGCCAGCCTCCGCCAACGCCATCGACCGCTCATAGCCCGCGTCGCCGACCGTCGAGGCCGCGCCGACCAGCAGCCGCCCCTCCTCGTCCTTGGCCGCGTTGGGAAAGGCCTGGGCCTTCTCGATATCCTTCATTGTGATCAGCCCGACCGCGCGCTGATCGGCATCGACCACGATGACCCGCTCGATCTTACGGGTGCGCAGCAACTCGCGCGCCTCCTCGCGACCTGCGCCCTCGCGCACCGTGACCAGCTCGCCGGTGGTCATCAGCGCAGCAGCCTTGGTATTCAGGTCGCTCTCGAACCGCATGTCGCGGTTGGTCAGCATGCCCAGCAGCCGGCCCGTCCTGGGATCCACCACCGGAAATCCGGAAATCTTCCGCGCCGCCACGATCTCGCGGACTTCACCCAGTGTCGTGTCCGGGTTCACGGTCACCGGATTGATGACCATGCCGCTCTCATAGCGCTTGACCATACGCACCTGATCGGCCTGTTCCTCGACCGTCAGATTGCGGTGGATGACGCCCAGCCCGCCCGCCTGGGCCATGGCGATGGCCAGCCGGCCCTCGGTCACCGTGTCCATGGCGGACGACAAGAGCGGAATGTTCAGTTCGATGTCGCGGGTCAACCGGGTCGAGACGTCCGCGTCGGCGGGCATGATCTCGGACGCGCCAGGTTCGAGCAAAACATCGTCGAAGGTGAGCCCTTCGCGTATCTCCATGGGGAGTCTCCGTTTTGCGGGCCGCGTATAAGCCGCGCCCGGCCCCGCGCACAAGGGGCGGAGACGCCGTTCCGCCACGATCGGCGACATTGCCTGATCGCCGTTGCAACCTTGCCGCCCCGCCCCCATTGTCCTTGGCGATGGTCCGGGCCCTGGTGCAATCCTTCCGCAGCCTCGCGCTGAAGATCGCCAGCTATGGCGTGATGCACCTGGTCGTCGCCATCCTGGTGGCCTACGCCCTGACCCGCGACTGGCGCATCGCCCTGGCCGTCGGCGTCGCCGAGCCCATCGTCCAGACCCTGGCCTATTCGATCCACGACCGCGTTTGGCACCGCATCGAGCGGCGGCGCATGCTGTCCAATGTCGAGGAGGCCGCCGAGGCCTTCACCGCCCGCCTGTCCGCCATGGACATGGCGGAGCAAGAGCGCAGCCACGGCCACTCCCACGCGGGCCACAGCCATGCCTTGCCGCGCGAATTTCCCCGCGACCTCCGCCAGGTGGCGCTGAAGACGGTCACCTACTGCGTCATGCACTTCGCCGTGGCGGTCAGCGTCGCCTTCGCCCTGACCGGCGACATCCGCATCGCCTTGGCCATCGGCATCATCGAGCCGCTCGTGCAGACGGTGTTTTTCACCGTCCACGACCGCATCTGGACCCGCATCGAGGCGCGGAAGGCCGCGCGAAAGGCGACCGAGGCCGCGGCGGCCTAAGCCTTTAGCGCCCGGAACCAGCGATCCAGCATCTCGGCCTCGGCACGGCGGGCGGCTGTACGTTCCGCGGCTTCCTCATCGACACCCCAGCGCTCCTCCTGAAACGCCTCGTCGAGACGGGAAGCCTCAAACAGTTCAGCCCCCGACGCCGCGCCGCGCTGCAGGGCCAGGCCCAGCACCGCCGAGCCGAACAGTGGAACCGCCAGCGCCAGAGCGGCCAGACCGAAGTCGTCGAGCTCCAACGCCAGCGTCCTCACCCGCCCGATCGCCTCGGGCGACTGGGCCCGGTGGATGATCCCCTCGCGGGGTTCCAGCGCCACCCCCAGCTCCCGCGCCGCCCAGTTCCGCCAGCCGCCCCACTGCCGCGCCTGACGCTCGACTAGGCTCGCGGGGGCCTCGGCCAGGTAGCAGAGCGCGTCCGACCCGGCGTAGGCGGCGATCTCCTCCGCCACGGCGTCACGGGCCTGGCCGATTCGGTCGATGGCCGTGGCCGCCAGCCGCTGAGCCGGCATGGTCGCGGGGTCGAGGAACTCGCCCTGGGCCGCCCACTCCGCGGCGACCAGGCGCGCCGCCGCCTCGGTCGGCAGCACCACCCGGGCGCCCGCCGGCGT
>CAXBPJ010000298.1:0-3278 GCA_963977325.1 uncultured Brevundimonas sp.
CGCCCACCCGGGTCGAGGGTCCTTCCGCCGCCAGCGCCGGATGCGCGGCCTCCAGCGCCAGCAATTCGCGGCGCAGGGCGTCATACTGCGCGTCGCTGATCTCCGGCGCGTCCTCGGCGTGATAGAGCGCATCGTGGCGAGCGATCTCGGCGGCCAGTTCCGCGTGGCGATCGCGGGCCTGTGGGGCGGTCAACTGTTGGGGATCGGCCATGCGGCGATCTAGCGCGCACCCGCGCGTTCGGGCCAGCGGAAAGCGGCGCGGACGCGGCATGGCCCTTGCTCCTTTTTCTCGGCGTCCCTTTACGGCCCCGAAAGCACGACCGGGTTATGCGGGACGCGAGCATAAGGTCGAACGCATGAACCCGCCCGCCCCCGCCCACCTCAAGCCCCTGACCTCCATGCGATTCCTCGCCGCCCTGTGGGTGGTGTTCTACGCCTGGTGGCCGAACCTCGACACGCCCTGGACCTCGGGCCTGGTGCAGAAGGGCTATCTGGGGGTCGAGCTGTTCTTTGTCCTTTCGGGCTTCATCCTGTGCCACGTCTATCTGGCGGCGACGGAGGAGGGGCGGTTCCGCTACGGCTCTTTCCTGCGGGCGCGGCTGGCGCGGGTCTGGCCGCTGCACCTGGCCACCCTGTTCGGGGTCATTGCGCTGGGTCTCGGCGCTGCTCTCGCGGGCATGGAAGTCGCCGGCGGTCTGATCGACTGGATGGCCCTGCCGGCGCATCTGACCATGACCCACGCCTGGGGCCTCAGTCCCTCGGCGGCCTTCAACCATCCCTCCTGGTCGGTGTCGGCGGAGTGGTTCGCCTATCTGATGTTCCCCGCCTTCGCCGCCGTGGCCATGCGCGTCGCCGGCCGGCCCCGCCTGGCCCTGGGCGCCGCCACTCTGGCGCTGATGGCCACCTATGCGGTGTTCGAGGCCGCGGCCGGCTTCGCCCTGACGGCCGCGACTTTCCAATGGGGCGCTCTGCGCATCGTCCCCTGCTTCCTGCTGGGCTGCTTCGCCTATCTGATCTATCGCCAAGGTCCGCTGCCGCGTCCGGGCGTTGCAGCCCTGCTGCTGACCGGCTGTATCGCCCTGGCGGCGCTGGCCGGGCTCTGGGACGGAATCATGGTCGCCCTGTTCGCCCCCCTGATCCTGGCCTTGGCTAGCCTCGGGGACGGCCGTGCGGGCGTGATGGAGTCCAGGCTCGCCGTCTATCTCGGCGAGGTCAGCTACGCCGTCTATATGGTCGCCATTCCGTGGCAGCTGGTGGCGGTGAACCTGGCGGAGCGCGTCGGCTTCGGCGCCGACGGACGACTTCACATCCTCGTGTGGAGCGTGCTGGTCGCGGCCATCGTGCCGGTGGCCATGGCCGCCCACCATCTGGTCGAACGCCCGGCGCGTCGGTGGATGCGGGGAATGGAAAGCCCCCGTTCGTCGCGATCGCGGCCGAGAAACATCGCGCAACAGAGCGTGTAAACGCCTCTTCAACACCTCGAAATCATGGTGTACGCCTTAGCCCACGCGTTTGTAGTTGGGGAACGGCGTAATGATGAAACGGCTCACGGCCGCATTGGTTGCGGCGACTCTTGGTTTGTCCATCGTCGCAGCGCCCCAGACGGTCAGAGCCGACAGCCCCTACTGGCAGTGCGTGACCTTCGCCCGCATGCTGTCGGGCATCCAGATCTTCGGCGACGCCTGGACCTGGTGGCGTCAGGCGGTCGATAAGTTCCGCACCGGCGACGCGCCCGAACAGGGCTCGGTTCTGGTCTTCCAGCCCTCGGGCCGAATGAGCCGGGGCCACGTCGCTGTCGTCTCCGACATCCTCACCGACCGGGTGATCCGTGTCACCCACGCCAACTGGGGCGGCAGCCGGGGCAAGGTGGAGGAGAATGTCACCGTGGTCGATGTCTCCGGCGCCGGCGACTGGAGCCAGGTGAAGGTCTGGTACAACCCCATCCGCGATCTGGGGACCAGCGTCTATCCGACCTACGGCTTCATCTACAAGAACGCCGCCGAAGCGGGCCAACAGGCCGGCGAAGGCGCGCTGCGCCTGGCCCAAGGCGGCGGTTCGGCCGTCGCCGGCGGAGCCCGCTGAGACTCTCATTCGTCTGAAATCCCGCCGTAGCGACCTTCTCTTCGAGGGCTGTGCGGTCCCGCTTGACTCTTCGTCGCGACAGGCGGCGTATGAGAACAAATGCGGAACAAACCTGACTCCTCCGATCGGCTTGAGGCGCTCCGCGCGCTGGCGCTGGCGCCGGCGCTCGTCGCGACATCGGGAAATGGGGTCGGCGGGCCGCGGTTCGCCACGGGGCTGGCCGCTCTGGACAACCATCTTGGCGGCGGACTGGGTGCGGCGGCTCTGCATGATCTCTATGCCGAGGGAGGAAGCGACGCCCCCGCCGCCTTGGGGTTCGCCCTCGGCCTGGCCTGGCGTGCGGCCGAGGTCTCGGGACAAGGACGGCCGCTGGTCTGGGGCTTGGATGAGGGATCGCGCCGCGAGATTGGCCGTCCCTATGGCCCGGGCCTGGCAGAGCTGGGCTTGGACCCCGACCGCGTGCTGCTGGTCGAAGTGCGTGACGCCGCGGCCCTGCTGGGTGTGGGCGAGGAGGCCCTGGGCAGTCCGGCGGTGGGGGCGGTGGTGCTGGGAGCCTGGGGGACGTCTAAGGTTTTTTCCCTGACTGCCAGCCGCCGCCTGTCGATGGCGGCCCGAGCCGCAGGGCGAACCCTGATGCTGGTGCGGGCCGGAGCGGACCCTACGCCCGGGGCGGCCGAAACGCGCTGGCGCGTACGGGCGGCGACGAGCGCCCCTCTGGAGGCCGGAGCCCCCGGTCATCCGGCCGTTGAGGCGGCTCTCATTCGTCACCGGGGCGGCGTCGCCCCCCGAACCTGGATCATGGAGTGGGACCGTGAGCAACGGTCGTTCATCGCCCCGCCGCCGCTATCTGGCGGTCTGGTTTCCCGTCCTGCCGACCGAGCGGGCCACGCATCCGCGCCTGGGGAGGGCCTGCGCCGCGCCGGCTGACGGTCGGCCGCTGGTGCTGGTCGACAAGGACCGGGGCGCGCTCAGGATCGCCGCCGCCGACGTCACGGCCCAGAGCGCCGGACTCGAACCCGGCCTGGCCCTCGCCGACGCCCAGGCGCGGGTTCCGACCCTGGAGGCCTGGCCTCATCAGCCGGGCGAGGACGACACCTTTTTGACCCGACTGCTGGAGGATTTCGGCTGCTTCACCCCCATGATCGCCCTCGACGCGCCGCATGGCCTGATGCTGGACGTCACCGGCTGCGCCCCCC
>CAXBPJ010000299.1:0-3272 GCA_963977325.1 uncultured Brevundimonas sp.
GCCTATGTGCCCGCCATGTCGGACGAGACCGTCATCGTCCGGAACCAGGGCGCCATCTTCCTGGCCGGTCCTCCCCTGGTGAAGGCCGCCACCGGCGAGGTCATCTCCGCCGAGGAGCTGGGCGGCGCCGAGACCCACGGCCGCCGCTCCGGCGTGGTCGATCATGTCGCCGAGAACGACGAGCATGCGCTCGAAATCGTCCGCGACATCGTCGCCCATCTGAACACCGTCAAATCCGTCGAGATCGATGTGCGCCAGCCGCGTGCCCCCGCTTTCGACCCCGAACAGCTCTACGGCCTGATCCCCGAGGACGTCCGCGCCCCCTATGAGGTCAAGGAGGTCATCGCCCGCCTGGTCGACGGCTCCGAGTTCGAGGAGTTCAAGGCGCTGTACGGCTCAACCCTGGTCTGCGGCTTCGCCCGCATCTGGGGCTATCCGGTCGCCATCCTGGCCAACAACGGCGTGCTGTTCTCCGAGAGCGCCATGAAGGGCGCCCACTTCATCGAACTGGCCTGCAAGCGGAAGATCCCGCTGGTCTTCCTGCAGAACATCTCCGGCTTCATGGTCGGCGGAAAGTACGAGGCCGAAGGCATCGCCAAGCACGGCGCCAAGCTGGTCACGGCCGTCGCCAGCGCCAATGTGCCCAAGTTCACCGTCCTGATCGGCGGCAGTTTCGGGGCCGGAAACTACGGCATGTGCGGCCGGGCCTATTCGCCGCGCTTCCTGTTCACCTGGCCGAACAGCCGGATCAGCGTCATGGGCGGCGAGCAGGCCGCCAGCGTGCTGGCCACTGTCCACCGCGACGCCGACACCTGGTCAGAGGCCGACGCCGAGGCCTTCAAGGCCCCGATCCGCCAGCGCTACGAGGACGAGGGAAACCCCTATTTCGCCACCGCCCGCCTGTGGGACGACGGCGTCATCGACCCGGCCCAGACGCGCGACGTCCTGGGCCTGGCCATCAGCGCCAGCCTGAACGCCCCGATCCCGGAGACGAAGTTCGGCGTGTTCCGGATGTAAATTTGCTTGTCCTCCCCGTTCCGCAGAAATGGGGAGGTGGCAGGGCGAAGCCCTGACGGAGGGGCGCGACGGCGAAGCCGGCGCTTGCTGAACCACCCCCTCCCCATCCGCTTCGCGCACGGGGAGGAAAGGATGGCGTTCGATGGCGTTATGACGCCAAGGAGATTCTGATGACCGACCGTCCCGCCCCCACCGAAGCCGACCTCAACGCCCTCGACGTCACCGACGCCGAGGCGGCCGAGATCAACGCCATAGCCCATCCTCTGTTGCCCGACCCCGCCCCCGACGCCGACGAGCGGCTGGCGCGGATTGAGTCGACGCCGGAGGGGGCGGTGTTCATCACCATCAACCGGCCGGCCAAGAGGAACGCCTTCGACGCCGCAACCATCGCCGCCCTGCGCGAAGCCTTCGAGACCCTGCACGGCGCCGACCATGTGCGGGTGGTGTTCATCCGGGGCGCGGGCGGCACGTTCAGCGCCGGCGCCGACCTCGGCTGGATGCGCGACGCCGCCGGCTGGTCCGAGGCCGACAACCGTGACGACGCCATGGGTCTGGTCAGAATGCTCAAGGCGCTGCACGACATTCCGGCGCTCACGGTGGCCATTGTCGAGGGCGCGGCCATGGGCGGCGGCGCGGGCATCGTCGCCGCCTGCGACATGGCCGTGGCGGTCACTGGGGCCAAATTCGCCTTCTCCGAAGTCAAGCTGGGTCTGATCCCCGCGACCATCGCCCCCTATGTGATCGAGGCGGTCGGCCCGCGAACCGCGCGTGCGCTGTTCCTGACCGGCAACACCATGGATGCGGACTATGCCGCCCAGGTCGGCCTGATCGACATGGTCCTGCCCGATGCGGCCTCCATCGACACCTTCGTGACCATGCTGTCCGACAGCCTGCGAGCGAACGCGCCCGGCGCAATGGGCGAGTCCAAGCGGCTGGTGAACGACCTCGCCGGCCGCGAGATCGACAGCCGCCTGATGGAGGACACCGCCCGCCGCATCGCCCGCGCCCGCGTCTCCGACGAAGGCCGCGAGGGCGTCACTGCCTTCCTCGACAAGCGCAAGCCCACCTGGGTCTGACCGCGTGCCTGTCCACGACCTCGCCGAACTCGTCGCCCACACTCCGCCGAGCACGCCCTGGCTCGGACTGGATCTGGGCGAGAAAACCATCGGTGTCGCGGCGTCCGACGCCACACGCATGATCGCCTCCCCGCTTGAGCTGATCCGCAAGACCAAATTCGGTCAGGACGCCGCGGCAGTGCTGAAGCTCATGGCCTCGCGCCACGCCTCGGCCCTGGTCATCGGCCTGCCGCTGAACATGGACGGCTCCGAAGGCCCCCGCGCCCAGTCGGCCCGCGCGTTCGCTCGCAATCTGGATCGCATTCAGCCGACGCCCGTCGCCTTCCAGGACGAGCGCCTCTCCACCACGGCGGTCGAACGCTTCCTCATCGAGGAACTGGACCTGACCCGCAGCCGCCGCGCCGGCGTCGTCGACCGCACCGCCGCCGCCTGGATCCTTCAGGGCGCACTGGACCGGTTGCGGTCGTGAGTCTCCCTCCCCTTCATGGGGAGGGACAGCCGATGCGCGAGCATCGGCAGGGTGGGGCCCGAAAGGACAGCGCTGCCCATACGAACCCCACCCGACCCCTTCGGGGCCACCCTCCCCATGAAGGGAAGGGAGAAAGCTTTCCATCGTCCCTCCCCTCGCCTATAGCCGCGCTTCGATGACCCAGCCCGCCGCCGTCACCGAACACATCCGAGCGCGGCTGGTCCCGTTTCCCAAGCCCCACTTCCTGTCCAGCACCGATCTCGACCCGCCTTCGGTCGAGGCGCTGCTCGATCTGGCCGACCTGTTCGTCGATATGAACCGCCAGGGCGGCCGAACGCTCGACCTCCTGGCCGGGCGCACCGTGGTCAATCTGTTCTTCGAGAACTCGACCCGCACCTCGGCCTCCTTCGAGATCGCCGCGAAACGCCTCGGCGCCGACGTCAGCTCGCTTCAGGCTCAGGCCAGCTCGGTGGCCAAGGGCGAGACCCTGATCGACACCGCCGCCACCCTGAACGCGATGAAGCCCGACGTGCTGGTGGTGCGCCATTCCGCCTCGGGCGCCGCGGCCCTGCTCAGCCAGAAGGTCGGTTGCGCGGTGGTGAACGCCGGCGACGGGCGTCATGAGCACCCGACCCAGGCGCTGCTCGACATGCTGACCATGCGCCGAGCCTTCGGCGACGTGTCCAACCTGACCGTCGCCATCTGTGGCG
>CAXBPJ010000300.1:0-3268 GCA_963977325.1 uncultured Brevundimonas sp.
CCCAGGCCGAGGCGATCTGTTCGGCGTCCTCCACGAAGCTCTGACCCTTGCCCGACGACGACATCACTGGCTTGACGAAACAGGGATAGCCCACGGCCTGCGCGCCCTCCGCCAGCTCGTCGGCCGATCCCGCGAAGGCGTAGGCGCTGGTCGGCAGGCCCAGCTCCTCGCCGGCCAGGCGGCGGATGCCCTCGCGGTTCATGGTCAGGCGCGCGGCGCGGGCGGTGGGGATGACGGTGGACAGGCCCTCGGTCTCGATCCGCTCCAGTTCCTCGGTGGCGATGGCCTCGATCTCGGGGACGATCAGGTGGGGGCGCTCGGCCTCCACCAATGCCCGCAGCGCCGCCCCGTCGGTCATGGTGATGACGTGCGATCTGTGCGCGACCTGCATGGCCGGGGCGTCAGGGTAGCGATCCACGGCGATGACCTCGACCCCCAGTCGCTGCAGCTCGATCGCCACCTCCTTGCCGAGCTCTCCGGAGCCCAACAGCATGACACGCAGGGCGGTGCGCGACAGGGGTGTGCCGAGGCGGGGGGACGTTAGGTGGGTCATTCGGGTCCTATAGCCCGCTCTCAGTCGGTTCGGGGAGACGACGCTGCGAGATCGGCCTAGATTGCCGACATGGACGCCGTCGGTCTTCTCCTCGCTCTGTGCCTCGGACTGGGTCTCGCCGCCGCCACGGGCCTCAGGGCCTTTCTGCCGCTGTTCATGGTGGCGGCGATGGCGCGGTTCGACATCGGGGGCCTGAACTTCGGCGAACGGTTTGCCTGGCTGGAGAGCGACACCGCCCTGATCGCGCTCGGTTTCGCAGTGATCGTGGAGTTCGTTCTCGACAAGGTTCCGGCCTTGGACAGCGCCACCGACGCCGTCATGACCCTGGTCCGGCCGGTGCTGGGTGGGGTGGTGGTGTGGGCGTCGTTCAGTGGCTCCGATCCGGCCCTGGCCCCAATCCTGGCGATTATCGCCGCGCCCGTGGCCCTGGCCAGCCACGGAGGCAAGGCGGTGGTCCGGCCCGGCGTGACCGCCTCGACCGCTGGTGTGGGCAATCCGGCTGTTAGTCTGATGGAGGACGTTTGGTCCTTCCTGCTGGTGGTGTTGGCCTTCCTCGCGCCGGTGCTGATCCCCATCCTGCTGGCTTTGACGGCGTGGCTGGGCTGGCGGCTTTTTCGATGGATGCGTCGTCGCGTCGGCGCCCTTCGGACCAAACCCGCCGCCTGATCGGCTCGCCCGCCGCGCGAAGCGGCTTGCGGGAACCGGGCGGATCATCCTTACGTTCGTGGCGAGACGTTAAGGATTTGTTCACCATGATGCGAGCCATTCGCACCGGTCTGTTTATCGGCCTGATCATCGGCCTGTCGGCGTGCGGAACCGTGCCGGAGGGCCAGCAGGTCGACCGTGGCCCCTACGCCGCCGGAGACTTCGGCGGATAAGCCGATGGCGGAATCTCTCCGCATGTCCTAGAGATTGCAGGCGGACGCCGACTGACGCGCCGCGCCTCGGGTTCCAAAACCCCTAAATGATCGCCTTAGCCATCGCCGTCGTCTTGCTCCTCGTGGTGCTGAACGGCCTGTTCGCCATGACCGAGCTCGCGGTCGTGACCTCCCGGAAATCCAAGCTCCAGAGCCGCGCTGAGCGCGGCGACAAGGGCGCGCGCAAGGCGCTGGACCTGTCAGAGGAACCGACCCAGTTCCTGTCGGCCGTCCAGGTCGGCATCACCCTGATCGGCATCCTGGCCGGCGCCTATGGTCAGGCGGCGATCGCCGGCGACCTGAACCGCATTCTCGAAGGCCTCTTCCCCGGCCTCGCCGCCTATACCGAGATATTCTCGACCGCCGTGGTGGTCGTCTGCATCACCTATGTGTCCCTGATCGTCGGCGAACTGGTGCCCAAGCGGCTGGCGCTGATATTTCCCGAGAGCATCGCCGCCAAGATGGCCGCGCCGATATCGGCCCTGGCCGTGCTGCTGCATCCGTTCGTGCTTCTGCTGACCGCCTCGACCTCGGGCATCCTCAAGCTGATGGGGGTGAAGGACAAGGACGGCTCGGACGTCACCCAGGAAGAGGTGGAGACCATCCTGGCCGAGGGCACGTCCGCGGGTCTGATCGAGCCCGAGGAACAGTTGATGATCGAGGAGATCCTGCGCCTCGGCGATCGACCGGTGCGCGTGGCCATGACGCCGCGTCACGAGGTGTTCTGGATCGCCCTGGACGATCCCGAGGAGACCCTTCGCCAGGAGGTCCGCCTGTGCCCCTATTCGCGTATCGTGGTGGCCAAGGACGCCGACGTCGATAATCCGCTGGGCGTGGTCCACAAGAAGGATCTGCTGGACAGCTTCCTTGAGAACGGCGAGTTCAACGTCGAGCGTCACATCGCAACCCCGGCCTTCATCCCCCAGTCCAGCTCGGTGCTGAAGGCGCTGGAGATCATGAAGAGCTCCAAGGTGCACATGGCCTTCGTGGTCGATGAGTACGGCGCCTTCGAGGGCGTGGTTACGGCGACCGACCTGCTGGAAATGATCGCAGGCGATTTCGACGAAGGCCACGACGTAGCCGAGGACCACATCCGCAAACGCGAGGATGGGACCTGGCTGGTCGACGGCCAGACGGACCTGGATGAGCTCGGCGACGAGCTGGGCGAGGACTTCGGCGAGAACGAAAGCTTCCACACCGTCGCCGGCCTGGTGCTGCACCAGCTGTCCCGCGTGCCTCAGGAGGGCGAGATGCTGCAGCTGGGCCGCTTCGAGGTCGAGATCATCGACATGGACGACCGGCGCATCGACAAGCTGCTGTTCCGTCAGGTGGTCAAGGCCGAGGACGAGGCCCGGGCGCGGGCAGAGGCTGCTGACGGGGAGTAGCGGGCGATTTCCTCCCCGTGCGCGAAGCGGATGGGGAGGGGGACCGCGAAGCGGTGGACCCGACCCTGACCGTCGACGAAAGCGGTCCAGTACAGCAGCCGCACCCCGATCTCGCGGCCGGTGGTGACCCGCGTCGTCGTCTTGGCCGCCAGGGCGTCGTCGAACTCACTCAGTTTAGTCGGGTCAGGCGACAGCAGCAGGCGCGCGAAATCGATCGCCCCCTGCACCCGCACGCAGCCATGTGACCGGTGGCGGAAGGCGTTGTTGAACGCGGCCTTGGACGGGGTGTCGTGCAGGAAGATGGCGTAGCTGTCCTGCAGTTCGAACTTCACATAGCCCAGCGCCGCCTGCGGTCCGGCGCGCTGAACGACGTTGCCCTGCTCGGTGACGTACATGTTCTGGCTGCGCAGATA
>CAXBPJ010000301.1:0-3262 GCA_963977325.1 uncultured Brevundimonas sp.
GCGCGGAGGTCATGCCCCTGTCCTAGGGCGCGGTGAAGCGGAGGACCAGCGCGCGGACGAAGTTCTTGCTTTGTTCTCGTTTCGGCGCCATGTTCGGCTTTATGGTCGAGACGGCGAAGGGACGCGGGGCGCGGAGCAATGCCAGCGGACGCTATGAAACGGATCGCAGGGAAGCCTTCGATGACGGCTGGGAGGCCGAGGATGCCGAGGCCCCGCCCCTGCGCACCCAGCTCATGGCCGAGCATCCCAAAACCATTATCGCCCGGAACACCTCGCCCGACATCGGTTTCGACCGCTCCATCAACCCCTACAAGGGCTGCGAACATGGCTGTATCTACTGCTACGCCCGTCCGTCCCATGCCTGGATGGGCCTATCCCCGGGCCTGGATTTCGAGAGCCGCATCTTCTTCAAGCCCGAAGGCGCGCGTCTCCTGGAACAGGAGCTGTCCCGGCCCCGCTACCGCTGCAGGCGCATCCACATAGGCGGCAACACCGACCCCTATCAGCCGGCGGAGCGCGAGACGGGCTCGACCCGCGCCATCCTCGAGGTGCTGCAGCGGTTTAACCACCCCTTCTCGATCATCACCAAGTCGGTGCTGATCGCCCGTGACGTGGACATCCTAGGGCCGATGGGACGCGATGGCCTGGCCTCGGCCTATGTGTCGATCACCACCCTGGACCGGGCGCTGGCCCGGGCCATGGAGCCGCGAGCCTCGACCCCCGCCAAGCGGCTGGAGGCGATCTCGCGGCTGGCCGAGGCGGGCGTGCCGGTCGGCGTCGGCTTCGCCCCGGTCATTCCCGGCCTGAACGACCACGAGTTGGAGGCCGTGCTGGAGGCGGCGGCCAAGGCGGGAGCGACCAGCGCCATGTATGTGACGCTTCGCCTGCCGCTGGAGATCAAGGATCTGTTTCGCGAATGGCTGGCCGACGCCCGGCCGGACCGGGCCGCGCGGGTCATGTCCCTGGTTCGCCAGACGCGGGGCGGGCGTGACTACGACCCCGACTGGAACACACGCATGAAGGGGACCGGGCCGTTGTCGGAGCTGCTCGCCGTCCGCTTCAAGACGGCGGTGAAGCGTTATGGCCTGGATCAGCCGCGTCATCAGCTGGACGAGACGAAATTCCGCGTGCCAGCGGAGATGAAACGACAGCTGGAGCTGTTCTGACCGGCGTCAGCGCCGAAACACGCCGACCAATTCGACATGGGCCGACCACAGGAATTGATCGACCGGCGTCACCCGCTCCAGCCGCCAGCCCGCTTCGACAAGAGTGCGGGCGTCGCGCACGAAGGTCTGAGGATTGCACGACACCCCGACGATCACCCCCGCCTGGGTCCCGCTCATCTGCTCGACCTGGGCCTGGGCGCCGGCGCGGGGCGGATCGAAGACGATGGCTTCGGCGCCCTTGAGATCGAACGGGGTGAGCGGGCGACGGAACAGGTCGCGGGCCTGGGCCTCGATCGGCTTCAGGCCCGAGGCCGTGGCGGCCCCGGCCTTCAGCGCAGCGATGGCCGGGGCCGAGCCGTCGGCGGCGATTACCGAGGCGACCTCGGCCAGGGGAAAGGTGAAGGTCCCCGCGCCGCAGAACAGGTCCGCAACCCGTTTGACGCCCTCGACCGCCTCGACCGCCAACCGGGCCATGGCCGTTTCGGCTTCCGGCGCGGTCTGCAGGAACCCGCCGGGCGGCAACGGGACGGTCGCCCGGCCGAAGCGTACCGTCGGCTGGCGCTGCATGGCCAGCACCTCGCCGTCCAGGCTGAGCCGCGCCAGATCGGCCTGCATCGCCAGACGCACGGCATGCTGGGCCCTGTCGCGCGACCAGCCGCGCTTCTCCACGCCTGTGACGTCGAGATCGAGCCCGGTGTCGGTCAGGGTGACATGCAGGGTCGGGGCCGATCTGGCGCCGCCCAGAAAAGCCTCGGCCACTTTACGAAGAGCCGACAGGGCCGCCACCAGGCGGGAGTCGGAGACCGGGCAGGTCTCGATCGGCACGACCCGCCATGAGCGCCGAGCCTTGAAGCCCAGCACGACCCGGCCGTCCTCTCCGCGCCGCGCGTGCAGCGCCAGCCGCCGCCGGCTGGCCGGCGAGACCGGGATGATGGCCGCCACCTCGGTGTCCAGCCCCTCGCGCTCCAGGGCCTCGACCACCAGCGATCGCTTCCAGTCCAGATAGGGCTCGGTCGCCCAGTGCTGGAGCGGGGCCACCCCGGTTTCAGCGTGGGCAGCCGAGGCCACCGGGACCCGGTCCGCGCTGGGTTCGAGCACGGTCAGGCTATCGGCCCGGCCATCCACGACCCGATCGACCCGGACGCGCTCGCCGGGCAGGCCACCGGGCACGAAGACGCGCCCGTCAGGCCCTGTCGCGAGGCCGTCGCCCTGATGGCCGACGCCATCGATGAGGAGATCGAGACTCATCGCTCAGGCGGGCCTCAGCCCTTGGCCGCATAGCCCTTTCCGCCGTTGGACGGGCGGCGGCGGCGGAACTTGAACTCGCCCTTGGGCTTGGCGGCGCCCGCCTCGGCCGCGACCGGCTTGGGACCGCGATCGGCGGCCATGGGGTCGAAGGCCGGGCGGGCGGCGGCGGGACGTTCGCCGTGATGGGTGCGGTCGCGCGGCGCGCCCTTGCGGACACGATGCGGCTGGCCCTTGCCGCCTTCGGGACGGACGCCGTCGCGGCGCGGGTTGCGGTTGCGACCGCCCCGGCCCTGGTTGTCCGACTTGCCGGCCGAGTCGATGCTGGCCTTCTTGCCCACGCCGGCGGCCATGATCGAGGCGTCGAGCGCGGCCAGGGTCTTGTCGTTCCTGCGATCCACCGCCGGGATCTTCTGGCGGGTGACCTTCTCGATGTCACGCAGCAGCTTCATCTCGTCGCCGGCGACGAAGCTGATCGCCGAGCCGTCGGCGCCCGCGCGCGCGGTGCGGCCGATGCGGTGGACATAGCTTTCGGGCACATGCGGCAGCTCGAAATTGACCACATGGGTGACCTTGTCGACGTCGATGCCGCGCGCGGCGATGTCGGTGGCGACCAGGACGCGCAGCTTGCCCTGTTTGAAGGCCTCGAGCGCGCGCTCGCGCTGGGGCTGCGACTTGTTGCCGTGGATGGCGCCGGCCTCGACGCCGCCGGCCTCCAGATAGGCCGCGACCTTGTCGGCGCCGTGCTTGGTCTTGGTGAAGACCAGACAGCGGGTATAGGCCGGGTCGGAGAACATCTCGGTTAGCAGGGCGCGCTTCTTGCCCTGGTCGACCCAGACGCCCGACTGCTT
>CAXBPJ010000302.1:0-3255 GCA_963977325.1 uncultured Brevundimonas sp.
CTGCAGTTCGGCCGGCGGCGCGCGGGACGTGATTACGTGCATCGTGCGACTGCCTTCGGCGTGGTGGTGAACGACGGCCTGCTGGCCGTGGTGCGGGTCGATCGGGGGGCGAACAGCTATCTCGACCTGCCCGGCGGCGCCGTGGATGGCGATGAGACCGAGGCCCAGGCCTTGGTCCGTGAATTCGTCGAGGAAACCGGCCTGACCATCACGGCCGGCAAGCGGATGATCGAGGCCGGCCAGTATGTGCTGAAGTCCGACGGCCGGGCCGTGAACAACACCGGCGGCTTCTGGACCGGGACGGTCGTCGCCTGCGACCCCGCCGCCAAATGCGAGGACGACCACGACCTGCGCTGGGTCGATCCGGTCGAGGCGGTTAAGACGCTGCGGCACGAGGCCCACGCCTGGGCGGTCGCCACCTGGCTGCGGAATATGGCCTCCGTGAGCGCCGGAACCGCGAGCGCGCCCGAGGGTTGAATTGCCGAAGCGTCGCCGCCCGGCGCGCTGCGGATTCACCTCAAGGAGACTTCCCATGGCCGATCACGATCGCGTCGAAGGCGCCGCCAAGAATATGGGCGGAAAGCTCAAGGAAGGCGCCGGCAACCTCACCGGCGACGAGAAGCTGAAGGCCGAAGGCAAGGCCGACCAGGTCGAAGGCAAGATCCAGAACACCGTCGGCGGCATCAAGGACAGCCTGAAGGACAATCGCCACTAAGTCAGGCGATCAATCATTGACTGGAGCGCCGGCGTGGAGTGATCCGCGCCGGCGCTGTCGCGTCTAGTCGCCGCCGAACAGACGTAGCTTCAGGCCCTCTTCCTCGTCTTCCACCCCGTCGGTGCGGCATTCCTCGCGCCAGGTGACGCGATCGTTTCCGTCACGCTGAGGCACTGTGCGGCAGGTCTGGGCCAGGGTCGGGCGCACGATGGCGCTCTGGCGACGGGGGCGATCGCACTCGAGGGGCCGCTGCCCCTGAAGCCCGGGCGTGCAGTCGGGCGCACGCCGCTCGAGAGCCAAACCCTCGGGCAGGTCGGCGCCCAGATTGGCCGCCAGCGCCTGTCGCACTCGCATCTGGCAGGCCTCCAGGCTCTCTTCCTCGTCGCGCACATAGGGGCTGCACTGGGCCCGCTCATAGCCGAACGGGTCGGCGCGGGCGCTGTCGGGAATGGGCGGCGGCGGCTCGGCCGGCGGCGCGGCGACCTCCGGCGTCGGTTCCGACCAGCGGATGTCGGGCGAGGACACCCCGGCGGTGGTGGGATCCTGCGACAGCGCCAGCACGACGAAAACGGTCATCCACATGGTCAGGCCCTCCCAGACCCGGTGTCAGCGCACCAGGGTCCGCATGGCGTCATCAAGACCGCCGAGGGTCAAGGGGAACATGCGTCCCTCCATCAGCTCGCCGATCATGCCGGTGGAGGGCGTATGCCGCCAGAACCGCTCGGGCGTGGGGTTCAGCCAGACCGAGCGCGGCCATTGGTCACGCGCCCGCCGCATCCAGACCGCCCCCGCCTCTTCGTTGTAATGCTCGACCGATCCGCCCGGCATGGTGATCTCATAGGGGCTCATGGAAGCGTCGCCGACGAAGACGCAGCGCCAGTCGGAATTCAGCCTGTGGATCAGGTCCCAGGTCGGGGTCTTTTCGGCATGGCGGCGGCGGTTGTCCTTCCAGACGCCCTCGTAGAGGCAGTTGTGGAAGTACCAGAACTCAAGATGCTTGAACTCAGACCGGGCGGCCGAGAACAGCTCCTGGCAGAGGGCGACATGGGCGTCCATGGAGCCGCCGATGTCGAGCAGCAGCAGCAGCTTGATGGTGTTGCGGCGTTCCGGCCGCATCTGGATGTCGAGCCAGCCCTGGCGCGCCGTGCCGTGGATGGTGCCGTCCAGGTCCAGCTCATCAGCCGCGCCTTGACGGGCGAAACGGCGCAGGCGGCGCAGCGCCACCTTGATGTTGCGCGTGCCCAGTTCGACCGAGTCGTCCAGATTGCGGTACTCGCGCTTCTCCCAGACCTTGACGGCGCGGCCTTGCCGGCCGGGGCCGCCGATGCGGACGCCCTCGGGATTGTAGCCCCCGTGCCCAAAGGGGCTGGTCCCGCCCGTGCCGATCCATTTGGAGCCGCCCTCGTGCCGGCCGCTCTGTTCCGCGAGGCGCTGGCGCAGGGTCTCCATCAACTTGTCGAACCCGCCGAGGGCTTCGATCTCGGCCTTCTCCTCGTCGGTAAGGAATTTCTCGTTGAGCAGGCGCAGCCAGTCCTCGGGCAGATCGACGGCGTCCGGGCCCGCTTCCTCGCCGCGCACGATCTCAATCCCCTTGAAGGCCTTGGCGAACGCCTGGTCGAAGCGGTCGTAGTGACGCTCGTCCTTGACCAGAATGGCGCGCGACAGGAGGTAGAAGTCCTCAACCGGCATCGACCCGTCCGGCGCGGCCACGCCCCGGTCCAGCGCCTGCATCAGATGTAGCCATTCCTTCATCGACACGGGCGCCCGGGCCTCGCGAAGGGCGGTGAAGAAGGGGAGGAGCATCAGAGGCCGTGTTCGATGGCCGAGCGCAACGCGCGAATTTGGTCCGCGAATGGCGGCACGCTGCGCGAGGTCGTGTCCCAGACCCGACCCCTGTGCAATCGGCCATAACCATGGGCAATTCGATTGCGCAGCCCTATGATGTCGCGCCACGGCGTGTCGGCCAGTCGCGCCTTTACCTCGTCAGGCAGGGCGTCGACGTTCTCGCCGATCCTTATCAGGCCGAGGCAGATGGCGTCGTAGGTGCGCCAATCATCGACGATGGATTCGGTGGTGGAGTCCCCGACCAGGAGCGCAAGCCTTCCGGACGCCTCCAGAATGTCGTGGAGCCGCATCAGGACGGTCAGATCAGACGGGGACAAGGTCTCTCTCGACGAAGTCGCGGATTCGTGGGGAAATGACGTCCAGAGAGCAGAACTCCACCGACTTGCCCAAGCGTTCGCCCAATTGATGTTCGACCGTCAGAAATTCCCAGCCCATGGGCTTCGAGACATCCACCAGCAGATCGACGTCGCTGTCCGGTCCAGCTTCGTCGCGGGCGTAGCTGCCGAACAGGCACACGTTGACGATCCCCTGCTCCTCGAGCCAGGGCTTCAGTTCGCGCAGCTTTTCCAGCAGTTCGGCGCGGGTCATGGCGGCAGGATAGCGCGTCGAGGGCTCAGGCGGAACGGTCGAGCAGATCGATCAGCCGTTGAGCGTCCTTGGGCGCGGCGCTTTTGGTGTCGTTGTCGAAATAGACG
>CAXBPJ010000303.1:0-3247 GCA_963977325.1 uncultured Brevundimonas sp.
CCCTCGTCTCTCAGGAATTGCTCGCCCGCCGTCGCATCCACGTCCTTGGCCACGAAGGCCTCGCCGATCCCGCGCGCCCGCACCAGGGTCAGCCGCCCGCCCTGGGCCTTCTTGTCCCCGCGCATCCTCTCGACCAGCCGAGCCGCGTCGAATCCTCCGGCCTGATCCAGCCGCGTCGGCAACCCCGCCTCCGCGAACGCCGCCTCGGCCCGCTCCGCATCCCCGCTCGCCGCCAGTCCCATCCGCGCCGACAGCCGAAAGGCCAGGGCGCAGCCGACGGCCACCGCCTCCCCGTGGGTCAGCCGTTCCTCGTCAAACTCCAGCTCGGCCTCCAGGGCGTGGCCGAAGGTATGACCCAGGTTCAGGAGGGCGCGGCGCCCCGCCTCCTTTTCGTCTTCGGCGACGATGCCCGACTTGATCTCCACCGACCGCTCCACCGCCCGCGTCAGGGCCAGGACATCGCCCCGCGCCCCGGCCGCGCCTTCGCCTTCCAGCCAGGCGAAGAAGTCCGCGTCGCAGATCAGGCCATGCTTGATCACCTCCGCCCAGCCCGAGCGCAGCTGCCGCTCCGGCAGGGTCGCCAACAGGTCGATGTCCGCGACCACCAGACGCGGCTGATGAAACGCCCCCACCAGATTCTTGCCGCGCGGCGTGTCGATCGCGGTCTTGCCCCCGACTGATGAGTCGACCTGCGCCAGCAGGCTGGTCGGAACCTGCACGATCCCGATCCCGCGCATCCACAGCGCCGCCGCGAGGCCCGCCAGGTCCCCGACCACCCCGCCGCCCAGGGCGACCACGCAATCCCCGCGGTCCAGCCCGAGCGCGCCGAAGCCGTCCAGAACCCGCTCCAGCTCGGCGAAACCCTTTGACCGCTCGCCCGGCGGCACGTCGACGACCTCGGCCCGCACCCCCGCCTCGCCCAGCACCGCCGTCAGGGCAGCGCCATGCAGCCGCCACACCGTCGCGTCGGCCACGACCACGCAGCGGTCCCGCCCGATCGCCGCCTTCAGCCGCGCGCCCGCCCGCGCCAGCGCCCCGGCCCCGATGACCACCGCATAGGGCGCAAAGCCCCCGGAGCCGCCGACCGTGACCACACGATCCCCGCTCATCCCGCCCGCTCCCGCTCAAAAGCCTCCAGCGCCGCGACGATCGCCGCCACCGCCTGGCCGTGCGGCCCGGCCCCGACCTCGACCGCCAGATCGGCCTCGGCGTAGATCGGATAGCGGGCCTCGGCCAGCGCCCCCAGCACGGCCTTGGGGTCCTTGCCGCGCAGCAGGGGCCGGGTGTCGCGCCGCCCCACCCGCTCGGCGATCACCTCCAGATCGGCCTTCAGCCAGATCGTCGTCGTCCGCTCCCTCAGCAGCGCCCGCGTCTCGGGGTTCAGCATCGCCCCGCCGCCGGTGGCCAGCACCACGCGCGGCCCCTCCAGCAGGCGGCGGATCACCCGCGCCTCGCCGGCCCGGAACTCGGCCTCGCCCAGCTCGGCGAAGATATCCGACACGCTGCGCCCCGCCGCCCGCTCGATCTCGTCGTCGGCGTCGACGAAGGGCAGCCCCAGCCGCTGCGCCAGCCGGCGCCCCACGCTCGACTTGCCCACCCCCATCAGCCCGACCAGGGCGAGGGTTCGGCGGGCCGCGAAACGGGGCTTGGCTTGGCAGGCGGGCGCGGACATGGTCAGGGCCTTATGACCCAGGTTCGCGCGGAAATCGCGGGGAAAGCGTGGCGGTGACGCCCCAGATCGAGGCCTTTCTGGAGATGATGGCGGTGGAGCGCGACGCCTCGCCCCACACCCTCTCGGCCTACGCCCGCGACCTGGCCGACGCCGAGGCGCATCTGACCGGCGGCCTGATGACCGCCGACGCCGCGGCCATCGAGGCCTGGTACCGCGGCCTCGCCGAGCGCGGCCTGTCCCCCGCCACCCAGAGCCGTCGCCGCTCGGCCGTGCGCCAGTTCTACCGCTTCGTCCTGGGCGAGGGCTGGCGCTCCGACGATCCCTCCAGCCGCCTCGACGCCCCCCGGCGCGGCCGCTCCCTGCCCCGGGTGCTGGAGCGCGCCGAGGTCGAACGCCTGATCGCCGCCGCCGGCGAGGGCGACACGGCCGGCGCAACCTTACGTCTTCGCGCCCTCGTCGAGCTGGCCTACGCCACGGGCCTGCGCGTCTCCGAGCTGCTGTCCCTGCGCGTCGAGGCGGTCCGGCGCGATCCCGCCTTCCTGATCGTGCGCGGCAAGGGCGGCAAGGAGCGTATGGCCCCGCTCAACACCGCCGCCCGCACGGCCGTGGCCGACTGGCTGACCGCCCGCGACGCCCCGCGAAATCCGGAGGCGCCCGACAGTCCCTGGCTGTTTCCCTCGCACGGTCGCAAGGGTCACCTGACCCCACGCCGCTTCGCCCAGCTGCTGGACCAGGCCGCGATCCGCGCCGGCCTCGACCCCGCCCGGGTCAGCCCCCACGTCCTGCGTCACGCCTTCGCCACCCACCTGCTGGACGGCGGCGCCGACCTCCGCGTGGTCCAGACCTTCCTCGGCCACGCCGACATCTCGACCACCCAGATCTACACCCACGTCGCCGGCGACCGCTTGGCCGAGGTCGTCCACCGCCACCACCCTCTGGCGCGACAGGATGGCGAGGCCGGCTTGCCGCCCTCCCGGCCTGCGCCTAGGAAGCCCGCATGACCGACGCTCAGAAGACCCCGCTCAAGCCCCTGCCCGACACCGGCGTCAGCCTGTCGAACAGCTCGGCTTCCGTCGCGATCTACGAATACGACGACGTGCTGATCTTCCTGAAGCCGGGCGCCCAGCTGCAGGCCGTCTTCACCGGCTCGGAAAAGCCACCGACCTCCACCGGCACCGTCCCGGACTGGCCGAAGCTCACGCCCAAGAGCTGAGGCGCCGTCACCGCGCCGTGCTAGAGGGTCGTCATGACCCAGCCCGACGACACCGACACGCCCCCCATCGCTCCACCCGCCGACGAAACCCCCGTCCAGCGCGCCCTGCGCCTGAAACAGGCGGCCATCGACGCCCGCCCCAAACCGCCCCGCGGCGGCCGCTTCCAGCGCGAACAGGCCGCCCGCATCACCACGGGCAAATCCCGCCCTTGGATGACGCGCTAGCGGCGTCGATGGGCGTGGTTGCGGAGCCCTGATGTTTCGGAGGTCGGCGAAGGGGTCGGCAGTAGTCATGGCCCGTCCGCGCACTTGATTCACGGCGCTCCGCTACATTGCCCGGAAATTCATCCGTGTCCCCGGCG
>CAXBPJ010000304.1:0-3239 GCA_963977325.1 uncultured Brevundimonas sp.
GGGCTGCGCCCGAGACGAACAGATTGGTCGCCTGATTGGCCAGCATGGCCGCCTGGACGTCGAACAGGGCCATGTCGATGTGTTGTCCCCGGCCGGTGGCGCGCGCGTGCAGCAGGGCGGCGAGGATGGCGTTCGAGGCGTAGAGGCCGGTGAACAGGTCGGCGACGGCGACGCCCACCTTCATCGGCTCGGCTCCCCCGGCGCCGTCCGGCTGGCCAGTGATGGACATCAGGCCGCCCATGGCCTGGATCATATAGTCGTAGCCTGCTTGGCCGGCGCGCGGCCCGGTCTGGCCGAAGCCGGTGATCGAGCAATAGACCAGCCGAGGATTAATCGCGGCGAGGCTAGCGTGGTCCAGACCGTACTTCTTCAGGCCGCCGGTCTTGAAGTTCTCGACGACCACGTCGGATTTCGCGGCCAGATCGCGCGCAATAGCGGCGCCCTCAGGCGTCGCGATGTCCAGGGTGACGGACTTCTTGTTCCGATTGGCGCACAGGAAATAGGCGGCGTCGCCCGGCGTCCCGTCTGCGCGGGTGGTGAAGGGCGGGCCCCAGTGGCGGGTGTCGTCGCCGACGCCCGGCCGCTCGATCTTGATCACCTCGGCGCCGAGGTCGGCCAAGAGCTGGGTGGCCCAGGGACCGGCAAGGACGCGGGACAAGTCCAAGACGCGAACGCCGGTCAGGGGGCCGGGGGGGGCAGACGGGTTGGTCATCGGCAGCGTCTTAGCCCGTCAAATGAATGAAGGGCCAGCCGTCAAGGTCAGAGTAAATCTTCGACGAAGCCTTCCGCGAAACATCGCCCCACGCTGGACGCTACACCTGCCCCAGCGTCCTCAGTCGCGCCTTGGGATGCACCTCGTTCTGGCTCATGACCACGGTCTGGCCGCGGAAGCGTTCGATGATGGAGCGCACATAGGGGCGGACCTGCGGGCCGGTCAGCAGCACCGCCGCCTCGCCGGCCATGGCGCTGCGCTCGAAGATGTCGCGCACGCCGCGGATGAATTCCTGCAGCCGCGACGGCGCCATGGCCAGCTGCTTGTCCTCGCCCTGGCCGACCAGGCTCTCGGCGAAGGCCTGCTCCCATTCCGGGGACAGGGTGATGATCGGCAGGGCGCCGTCGTCACCGCGATGCTGCCAGCACAGCTGGCGCGCCAGCCGGGTGCGGACATGCTCGACCAGCTGGGTCACCGAACTGGTGTGCGGCGCGGCCTCGGCCAGCCCCTCCAGAATCGAGCCCAGATCGCGGATCGAGACGCGCTCGCGCAGCAGGGACTGCAGCACACGTTGCAGGGTGGTGGCGGTGACCACGGTCGGGATCAGCTCTTCGACCAGTTTCTTCTCCTCGGGCCCCACCTCGCGCAGCAGCTTCTGCACCTCGGCGTAGGAGAGCAGGTCGGCCATGTTCTCCTTGAGGATCTCGGTCAGGTGGGTGGTCAAAACCGTCGAGGGATCGACGATGGTGTAGCCCCTGATCGCCGCCTCTTCGCGGAGGGACTCGTCGATCCAGGTAGCAGGCAGTCCGAAGGCCGGCTCCTTGGTGTGATCGCCCGGCAGATCCACCTGACGCCCGGCCGGGTCCATGACCATCAGCTGGCCCAGCCGCACCTCGCCGTGGCCGGCCTCCATCTCCTTGATGCGGATCGCATAGCCCTGGGTGGCCAGGCGCATGTTGTCGAGGATGCGCACCGCCGGCATAACGAAGCCGTACTCCTGGGCCAGCGAGCGGCGCAGCGCCCGGATCTGGTCGGTCAGACGGCGGCCCTCCAGGTCGTTGACCAGGCTGAGCAGCGAATAGCCCAGCTCGATCTTGACCTCGTCGATGGTCAGGGCGGTGCCGATCGGCTCCTCGACATCCTCGGCCGGCTTGGCGGCGACGGCGGGGGCCGGCGGCGGACGCAGCCGCTCGCGCCCCAGTCTCCACGCCATGAACCCCGCCCCGGCGGCCAGCGCCGCAAACGGGAGCAACGGCATGCCCGGGATCAGGCCGATCAGGCCGGCCGCGCCCGAGACCACGCCCAGGCTGACGGGGTGCTTGGGCAGCTGGTTGACCAGGGCCTTGTCCGCCGTGCCCTCGACCCCCGCCTTGGACACCAGGAAGCCGGCGGCGATCGAGACGATCAGGGCCGGCACCTGGGTGACCAGGCCGTCGCCGATGGTCAGCAGGATGTAGGTGTTGGACGCCTCGCCCACGGGCATGCCGTGCGACGCGACCCCGATCAGGATGCCGCCGATGGCGTTGACGAAGGTAATGACCAGACCGGCCACGGCGTCGCCGCGCACGAACTTGGAGGCGCCGTCCATGGCGCCGAAGAAGGTGGATTCCTGCTCCAGCTCCTTGCGGCGCAGCTTGGCGGTGTCCTCATCGATCAGACCCGAGGACAGATCGGCGTCGATGGCCATCTGCTTGCCGGGCATGGAGTCCAGGGTGAAGCGGGCCGAGACCTCGGCGATCCGGGTCGAGCCCTTGGTGATGACCACGAAGTTCACCACCAGCAGGATCACGAAGATGATGATCCCGATGATGAAATTGCCGCCCATCATCAGGCTGCCGAAGGCCTGGATCACCTGACCGGCCGAATCGTGACCCTCATGCCCATGGGTGAGGATCAGCCGCGTCGTCGCCAGGTTGAGCCCCAGGCGGTACAGGGTCGCCACCAGCAGCACGGTCGGGAAGATGGCGAAGTCCAGCGGCCGCTTCATCATCAGCGCCGTCATCAGGATCAGCACGCTGGCCACGATCGAGATGGCCAACAGCATGTCCAGCAGCAGGCTGGGGATCGGCACGATCAAGAGCATGATCACGCCGATCACGCCGACGGCCATCAGCACCTCGCCGCGCACCACCCAGCCCAGCATGTCCTTGCCGGTCGGCCGGGCCATGCCGTCCTTCATCATCGGCCGGGCGGAAAGGTCGGTCACGGGACGCACCGTTGCGCGCTGTGACCTCGACCGATAGCGTGCCGGTCATGGCGTCCAGCCGCGAAATCCTGAAGGTTCTGCAGGCCGCCGGCTGGCGCATCCACCGCCAGAGCGGCAGCCACGTTCAGCTGAAACATTTGGAGCGTTCGGGAACCGTGACCGTGCCGCATCCTCGCCGGGATATGCCGATCGGAACCCTGAAGAGCATTGAGACGCAGAGCGGACTGACCTTTGGGCGCAAATGAGATATGATCGGGTCCATGCGTACCTTCAGCTATCCAGGCATCGTCGAGCACGGCGCGTCCGGCGGTTACGGGCTGT
>CAXBPJ010000305.1:0-3236 GCA_963977325.1 uncultured Brevundimonas sp.
GGCGGCTATCGCGGCGGTTACTACGGTCACGGCTATGACGCGGGCGGAGCGCGGGGCGTTCAGTTCGACGACCAGTCGCGATATTTCGACTATCGGTACCGAGCTTCGACCGACCGGGTGCGTCAGGGCTACGGCCGCTATCAGGGCGGCTACGCCACCGCCTACTACGGCGGCGGTGATTACGGCTATGGCGGCGACGGCTACAGCTACACCACCGACTACGGCGATCGCGGCGGACGCTACGGCTACAGCGAGGAGCGGTCCTACGGCGATTACGGCTATGGCCGGGGCTATGACGGCGGCGACTACGGACGGGACTGGGACGACCGGCGCTGGGACCGCGACGACCGCTGGGATCACGACCGCGACCGGGGCCACGACCGGCGCTGGGACGACGACCGTCGCGAGCCCTGGTCGCGGCACGAAGGTCAGGACGGCCGTCGCTGGGAATGCAACTGCCGCGAAACCTGGTGAGGTTGAAACCCGACCGGCGGCTCAGGTCTCCGGTCGGGTGATCTCCTGGGCGAAACAGTCAGCCAGGGCCGTCGGCATCTCGCGATCCAGAGCGCGCGCCCAAGAGGCGATCTCGGCCCGATCGCCCGGCTCTGCGACGCCGCCCCAGACCTCCAGAAAACGCGGCTGTCCGTCAACGCGGCGGATGAAATAGACGCCGCGCTCGCGTTCGGCCGGCGTAGCCCAGACGGCCAGCCAGTCCCCGACCTCCATGCGTCGTTCGACCGTGACGGCGCCGGCATCGGGCCCGGCTTCAGCCTCAATCCATGCCTTGAGCTCAGCTTCGTGCTGAGGAATCAGCGACTGATCCACGCGCGCGCAGACACCGCGACCCGGAGCCATCGAAACTTCGCGCTTGATCGCGACCGGCTCGGGCTGCGCCGGAGCCGCGGCGCCGGATGGGGCGGGCGAACAGGCGGCGCCGGCAAGAGCGAGGACGGCGAGCGGTCGGAACATGGAGAGTCTCCGTCGAGGCGATGATGTCACCCTGACACGACCCCGCCCCGGAAACATCCTCCATCCGCGACGTTTCGACCGATTGCGGCCGGACCCCGGCGCGCGCCATCTGCCGCCAGCAGCCACGAGGTTATCCGAATGCCGCTTCTGATGTGTCCCAACGACTCCGCCTCCATGACCACCGTCGAGAGATCGGGCGTCCAGTTCGACATGTGCCCCCAGTGCCGAGGCGTGTGGCTGGATCGCGGGGAGTTGGAGAAGCTGATGGCCGCCAGCCAGCAGGAGGCCCTGTCCTCGGCCCCGGCACAGCCCCAGCCGGCCTATGCGCCTCCGCCGCAGCAGCCCTATCCACCGCAACAGGCCCAACAGCCCTGGGGCCGCGACAGCCGAGGCTACGACGACCGGCGCCGGTACGACGACGACGATTACAAACGCTACAAATACAAGAAGAAGCCGTCGATCTTCGATATTTTCGACTGATTGTCAGGCGGCCAGGCCGACCGCTTGCAGCATGGGTTTCAACACGGCCACCTCACCGGGCTGGCTGGCCAACGCCCCGCGCGTTTCGGGCGAGCGCAGCAGTTTGAGCGCTTCCGCCCGGGCGCGATCGGCCGCCGGTCCGAGAGGCGCCGTCTCGCCCATCGCCATACGCAGCAACAGGGCCAGTTTTTGTGATGGCGTGGCGCGCGACCGCGCTATTGCGCTCGTCAGCCCGGTCCTTGCCTCGAGAGTGGCGGCGAGCTGACCCAGCGCCTGGGCGATGTCGTCCGTGTCCGTCTCCGACAAGCCGGAGCCCCCCGCGTCCTTCTGGAGCCGGGCCAGTCGATGCAGGCGGCGCGCCGGCGTGTCCTCATGCGCGGGCGAAAGAAGGTCGCTCTCGAACTTTAGTGACGTGATGCTGGCCAGGAACCAGCGCGCCGCCGCTCGTTTACTCGACGCCCCGGTGACGTTCTCGCACAGCCGCAGCAGCGCATCGGCCTCGGCCGCCACGCCTTCGAAACAGCTGGTGTACTGGCCGACGAAGTCGGCGGTCACCAGGCTCTTGGAGCGTTCCACGAAGGCGGTCTGCACCTCTTCTGTGGTCAGCAGGGTGTCGCCCGTCGCGGTCAGTAGCGTGGCCAGCACGCGCAGGACCTCGATCTCTCCGGCCGCGTCGCGCGGCTTGAGCCGCCGCGGCCCGCGCAGTTCGCGCATCATCTGACGTGCGAGCGTCGCCCGGGTCTGGGGGAGCAGGCCGTTGCCAAGACGCTCCGCCAGGCGTTTGGCGGCGCCCTCGATGACCGGCAGATCCTGCGCCACCGCCGGGCTGGCTTGAACCACCAGCGCTGTCTCGTCAGGCGCCAGCATGGCGACCGTCGCGGCCATCATCGCGCCCGGATCCAGCGAGGGACCGAGGATATCCGCCATGGCCGCGCGCTGGGTGGCCATCTCCGCCAGGATCTGGTCCAGCACGATATAGACCAGAGCCTTGGCCGGCCCGGCGGGCGGCGCCGCCTCCGCCATGTCCATCAGGGCGTTCAGCCGGGCGCGCGGGCCCCGCACCTCGCACAGACGCCGCGCGATGGCGCCGCCCATCAGAAAGGCGCGATCGGACTCTCCGGCCAGTTTCTCCGCCGTTCTGGCCAGATCCGTCTTGTTCAGATCAGGAAAACGGCCCTTGCGCTCGGTGGTGATGATCCGCGCGATCGTCGCCTCGGCCAGTTTCTGATAGTGCCGCACCAGATCGTGGACGGATTGGCCGGTGTCCTGGCTCTCGGGCACCGAGATTTTCTGAATCGCGTGCTGCAGTTCGACCCCCGAGGCGTCCAGCAGTTCCGCGAGATCGGCGCGGTGAAGCAGCTCGAAAACCGTGACGCCCTGGCGGACCAGCCAGTCATCCAGAACCCGGCCGATGAGGTCTCGCGCGTGCGGAGCGTAGACATCGGCGGGAGACAGGCAGTTCGACTGCTGCCCATCATCACGGATCAGTTTCTTCTTCTTGACCTCTGGCGCCCCCTTGGTCAGCACAGTGACGCTCTGGAACTCCATCGTGTCGGGGTCGAGGGTCTCCTTGGTCACCCGCACCGCAACCACGTCGCCATCGGCCAGCAGGGTTTCCGCCTGCTGAATCGCCTGCGACCGGTCCTCGGTGGCCATCTGCAGGCCCCAGGGCGCGGGCGCGGTCTTGCGCACATAGAGTTCGTAGTGGATCGGACCGGCCATCGCACGCCTGCAGGGAAACTCAGCGGCCAGCCTTAACCACGCTCCTTTAAGACGGGGTTTCAACG
>CAXBPJ010000306.1:0-3234 GCA_963977325.1 uncultured Brevundimonas sp.
CGTCACCTCGCCGTAGAAAGCCAGGGTGACGTGCAGCGCCTCGCCCGGCCGCCAGCGCGCGCCCGGCAAGCCCTGCTGCCGCCGCGCCAGGGTCTCGCCGATGTCCGGCGGAATCTCCAGAGCGGTGAACAGGCGGATCATGGAGGTTGCCTATTCGTCCTCGTTCTGCGAGGTGGGCTCCGGCAGTTCGGTGGTGGGTGGCTCCCCCGCCTCGCCAGGTTCGGCCTCGGGATCCTCGGGCGGGGTGTCGGAACCGACGAGGACGCTGTCCGGCGCCGCGGCGATGCGCTCGACCTCGCCCCCCGCGCGCAACAGGTCCAGCGCGCGCTTCAGCTGGTAGTCGTCCTCTTCCGGCCAGGCGTCGGTCGGCGATTCATACGGCACATGGGGGCCCTTGCGCTCCGCCCCGATCGAGGAATCCAGCGCCGTGGCGTAGGCGTCTTCGGAGTAGATGAAGCTGGAGCGCGAGACGATGCGCGCCTCGGCGGCGTTCCGCGCGACCTCCAGGTCCGGCTCGATACCGATCTTCTGAATCGAAGCGCCGGACGGCGTGTAGTAGCGCGCCGTGGTGATCGACAGGGCCCCATCTTCGCCCCCTCGCATGGGGATGACAGTTTGGACCGACCCCTTGCCGAAACTGGTCAGGCCCACGATGGTCGCCCGCTCGTGATCCTTCAGTGCGCCAGCCACGATCTCCGATGCCGAGGCCGAGCCGTAGTTGATCAGCACCACCACCGGGGCGCCATCGGTCAGGTCGCCGGGCTTGGCGGTCCAGCGCTCGATCTGGTCGGGGCGGCGGCCCCTCTGGCTGACCACCTCGCCGCGCTCCAGGAAGGCGTCGGAGACGCCGATGGCCGCGCTTAGCAGCCCCCCGCCGTTGTTGCGAAGATCCACCACCCATCCGGCAATGTTGGGATTCTCGGCCTTCAGCCGAGCGATCTCGGTTTCCAGCTCGCGCACCGTGTTCTGGTTGAAGGTGGCGATGCGGAGATAGCCGAAGCCCTCCTCGATGCGGCCACGCACGGAATCGACCTTGATCACCTCACGGGTCAGCACGACCTCGCGCGGTTCCTCTCCGTCGCGCAGGAAGGTGACAGTGACCGAGGTGCCCATGGCCCCGCGCAGCTTCTCCGACACCTGGCTGACGGTGAGACCCGAGGCGCTCTGGCCCTCGATGGCCGAGATGACGTCGCCGGCCTGGACCCCGGCGCGGGCGGCCGGACCCTCGTCCATCGGCGAGATGACCTTGACCAGCCCGCCCTCGGAGGTGATCTCAAGCCCGACGCCGGAATACTGGCCCTCGGTCCGCTCGCTGAGATCGCCGAAGTCGTCGGGCGACAGATAGTTGGAGTGCGGATCCAGCGCGGTCATCATGCCGTCCAGCGCGGCCTCGATCAGCTTCTGGTTATCGACCTCGACCACATAGGCCTGCTCGACCACCGCCAGGACGTCGCCGAACAGCTCCAGCATGCGGAAGGTCTCGCCGCGGGGCGTCTGGCTGGCCACGGCCGCGGCGCTGCCGCCGAGCGCCAGGGCGGCGCAGCCGATCATGAGCAGTTTGCGCATTCAGGAACCTTCAGCGGGCTGGGGAGGTCGGTCTAGGGTCGATGGCGGGCGGAACCAAGGCGATCCGACGCCGTCCTATAAAATCAGGGTGATCGCCCGCCGTCGAGAGAGGGCGAGACGCCTCAGTCCAGGAACGGCGCCGGATTGACCGGCCGATCTTCGCGGCGGATTTCGAGATAGAGGTCGCCGCCGTCGCCGCGGGGCATTTCGCCGACGCTCTGGCCCTCGGTCACGCGCTGGCCCTCGGCGACGGTGCGCACGTCCATGCCCGCCAGCACCAGCCGCCAGCCGGGCCCGAGGTCCAGGATCACCACCTCGCCCCAGCCGGTCAATGAGCCCGAGAACGCCACGATCGCAGCCGCGGGGGCGGTGACCTCGGCGCGGGCCGAGGGGCGCCAGATCCAGCCGGGTGAGGCCGGGGAGAAACGCTGGACCGGCGCGCCGCCGACAGGAGCCGCGAGGCGCTCGCGGCCGCCAGGCAGAAGGGCGATGGGCGGGCGAGGCTCGGGCGCGGCGTCATCGATACGGCCGCCCAAGGTTCGGATGCGGTCCTCCAGCGCCTCTGCGGCGCGGTCCGCGCGGTCTGCCTGGGCCTCCAGCGAGGCGGCCAGCGACGCGCGGCGGGCGCGCAGGGACTCGATCTCGGCGCGGCGGTTCAGCCGGTCGCTCTCGGCGGTGAACAGGGCCTCGCTCTCAAGCGCCGCCTCGCGTCGAAGGCGGCCGATCTCGGCCTGGCGGTCGGCGAGGCTCCGGGCGCGGCGCTGGACCTGGGGCGTTATGGCGCGGATCAGGATGGAGGCCCGGACGGTGTCGATGGCGTCCTCGGCCGGGATCAGGAGCGGCGGCGGAGGATCGCGGCTCATCAGTTGGAGGGCGGAAAGCAGGCGGCCCAGGACGGCGGCCTCGTCGGCGCGCTCTCGCGCCAGGGAGCGTTCGCGGCGGCCGAGTTCGTTCAGCCGGGCGCGCTGATCAACGATGCGGCCGTCCTCGGCCTCGGCGGCGCCGGACAGGCGCGACAGCCGAGCGTCCAGGGCCGCCATCTCGCGTTCGGCCTGGGCGCGGGCCCGCTCGTCGCCACGCTCGGCCTGCAGCCGGTCCAGCTCCTGGCCCGCGCGCTGTCCGGCCGCCGGCGGCGCCAACGTCAGCAGGGTCAGACCCAGCATAGCGGGAAGCGCTCTCATCAGTCGCGATGATAGGGCGAGCCGGCCAGGATGGTCACGGCGCGATAGACCTGCTCGGCCAACATCGCCCGAGCCAGGGCGTGCGGCCAAGTCTGCGGCCCGAAGGCCAGGGTCGAGCGCGCCGCCGCCCGCACCGCCGGGTCCAGCCCGTCCGCTCCGCCGATGGCGAAGACCAGCCGGCGCTCGCCCTGATCGCGCAGCCCGGCGATCATTCCGGCGAAATCGCGCGACCCATAGGACCGACCGCGCTCGTCGCAGGCGATCAGATGGGCGCCCTCGGCGGTGGTCAGGATCAGGTCGGCCTCGGCCGCCATGCCGGCCTTCTTGGCCTCCAGATCGATCAGCTCGACAGGCCCCAGCCCCAGCGCCCGCCCTGCGAGGCCCGCGCGGCGCGCATAGTCGTCGGCCAGGGTCGCCTCGGGTCCGCGACCCGGTCTGCCGATGGCGATGATGCCGACCCTCATGCCCCAGCCATGCCGTTCACGGC
>CAXBPJ010000307.1:0-3218 GCA_963977325.1 uncultured Brevundimonas sp.
GCGAGCAGCTGCTGTTCGTCGGCCGCGACCTGGAGTGGACCGTCGAGCCGGGTGAATTCGACCTGTGGCTGGCTCCCTCGGCAGAGGTCGGCGAACCGGTGCGGTTCAGGCTGGAGCGATAAGTCGGCGACGTCGCCGCTCAGCTCATCAAGGGCGCCAAAGCGGCGGCTAGGAACGCCACGCCGGCGACGAGGCCAAACAGGTCAAGGCTGCGCGCGCCAGGGGATCGTGAGGGACGCATGACCGTAGGGTCGCGCCGCAACCCTAACGACTCTTTAACAGCTCAAGGCAACATCGCCTCCGGCGCCGGGAAGGGTCGATTAGCGGCGTCGATGCCCACGATCAGCGATCTGGTCGCCAACGCCCGCTCGCGCCAAGCGAGGGCGGCGGCGCGATATTCGGAGCGGATCGGCGAATAGGCCTCCTCATCCTGGGCCCCGGCGCCGCTCTGGGTCAGGGATCGGGCGTGAAGACGTCCAATGGTGAGTGGAAGACGCAATCGCGCGGTCTGGCGCAGGCCGAATCGCGTGGTCAGCCGCAGCCAATGTTCGAGATCGCCGTCGATGCGGACACGGTCGTAATAGCCGATGGTCTCCCGCACGACCTCGGTGCGGTAGAATGGCGAGGCCGGGTTGGCGTGGGTGAAGACGCCCAGCGATCGACGGATGGCCGGCTCGCCGTCCTCGGCCATGCGGAACCAGTTGGACCGGGTGGCGACCAGCCGGTCGTCGCGCTCCATGACGCCGACGTGGCGTTGAAGACGGCGCGGATGGGCCCAGTCATCCGCGTCCAGGCAGGTGAAATAGTCCCCGGTCGCGGCCTGAAGCGCCCGGTTGCGGGCGACATAAGTCCCGGCGTTGACCCTCGTCTCGAACACGCGAACGCGGGCGTCTTCGGCGGCAAGCCGGTGCAGGATCGCCACCGAGCCGTCGCTGGAGGCGTCATCGACGGCCAAAATCTCCAGATTGCGATGCGACTGGGCCAGCAGGGAACGGATCGCCTGCTCCACCGTGCCGGCGGCGTTGAAGGTGCTCATGGCCACGCTAACCTTCGGCCCGTCGTCGCGTGCGTCGGCGGGGGGGGCCTTGATGGCGTCAAAGCGAACGTCGTCCGGAGGCCAGGTGGGCGTCTCAAGGCGTGAATGATCGAAATAGGCCGCGATCCAGGCTGCCCGGGTCTGCAGGGCGCCCAGGCGATGGGCCAGCGCCGCGCCGGCGAGGCACAGTTCCGGCGGCGCCGCGTTTCCGCGCTCGCGCCGACGCAGCATCAGACCGCGCGCCACGGCCAGACCCGCCTCAGCATCGCCGCCGGACGCCTTCAGCCACACGGCCAGCACCTCGGACGCCGGGGGCGGATCGTCGGTCATGGCCAGGCGTGCGGCCAGCGCCCGGCCCTCCTCCGGCGAACGCTTCCAGCGGCCGATCAGGGAAGCGCGCGCCACGGCCAGAGGCCGGCGCGCTTCGATCTCCGATGAGAAGTCCTCAACTGACTCTCCCAGCACAAGCGCGGCGCGCATTC
Source organism: uncultured Brevundimonas sp. (assembly GCA_963977325.1). Taxonomy (GTDB): domain Bacteria; phylum Pseudomonadota; class Alphaproteobacteria; order Caulobacterales; family Caulobacteraceae; genus Brevundimonas. The sequence goes on from CAXBPJ010000307.1 coordinate 1,519, forward strand.
GGATCGACTGGGCCTCGAACACCGGGCCCGGTCCGGCACAGTCGTCGAGCCCCGGGCAGGACGTCGCCAGATCGAGTGCGCGGCATGCGGCGTAAAGCGCGGTGCGATAGGCCTGGGCGCGCCAGTTGAGCGCCATCTCCAGATAGACCTGAACGAAGGCCGTGACGGCGTCGGACCGTCGGCAATCGGCCAGCGCCCGCCTCAGGCGAAAGCCGACACGGAAATCGGTCAGGCGGGAGATGTCGTCGACCAGGGCGACCAGGGCGCAGGCGTCTGCGCCCCGGACCCAAGCCTCGAAGTCTTCCGGCAGCGGCCCCTGTCGCCGGAACGGAGTCAGCACGCCCGGCCGCTGATCCCAGCCGGTCTGGTCCGGTTCGACCGGCCCGCCTTCAGCGGCCGCCGCGATCCACAGGGCAAGGGCGCGTTCCGGATCGTCGGCCTCTGCGGCGCGGGCCTCGGCGATCCGGGCGTCACGCGCGGTCATGGGGCGCCGCTCCGGCTGGTCCAACGGATCGGCGTGCGCCAATCGGCGCCGTATCGGGCCTCAAGAAAGGCCTCGGGATCGGCCGGGCCCAGGAAGGTTCGGCCAAGGAACGCGATCGGCCGGAAAGGCAAAACCGTCTCCCGCGGCAGACGGGCCAGCTTCAGCTTGTGCATATAGAGCGCCACCTGGCTGTCGCCTCGACGACTGATCGGAAACAGGTCGACGGGCGGCCCCTCCCCCTTGCGGAGTTGGAGCACCGGCTGGCGGGTCTCGCCAAAGCTCTTCGCCTCGAAGCCCTGCGAGGCGAGCGCCTCGGCCAGGGCGGCGGTCTCCGCCTCAGCCCCGTCGGCGTCGGCGTTCAGCATGACCAGCATGTCCAGATCGTCGTCGTGGGCGATGAAGTCGCCGTCGCGCACGGCGCCCAGGAAGGTGCCGTAGCCGATGGCCGCTCGATAGCCCCCTGCGGCCACGGCGCGTTCGACTTCGGCCATGGCGTCGAGATGCCGGTCGGGGTCGGCGCGCAAACGGCTGCCGCTCAGGGTGTGCTTGCGGAACAGGATGGGATGCAGACCAGGATCGCCGCCGGCGCGGGCGTGCAAGGCGTCGACGGCGGCCTCGACCCGATCCATCGCCTCGGGCGTGTCCAGCACCCGGGCGAATTCACTGAGCATCGGTCGGCGCACCTCGCCGCCGCGATTGACCAGCACATGGGCGAACATCAGGGCGGTGACGGCTTCCCGGCGGGAGCGGTCGGTGTCGTCGTGTGCCGCCGCCGCCTTATCGAGCACGGAAGGAATGACCCCGGCGGCGCGCTCCAGAAAGTCGGCCAGGTCGGCGCCGTCGCAGTCTTGGGCTTCTGCAGCGATCCGATCGAGCAGACCGTCGCGTGAGGCCGATCCGGGCGCGCCCCCACCGGCCAGGGCCGACCGCGCATCCTTCAGAACGGCCGTGATCTCCCCATAGGCTTCCGGCAGCAGCGCGGCGCGTTCGATCCAAGCGTCGAGCCGCCCGCCCAGAACCGCCGGGTCGTCGTTGGCGGTCGTCGCGGCTGGAGTGTCCTCGGCGCCCAGCACCGTGACTTCCAGATCATATCCGGCCTCGGCGCGCTCGCCGGGCTGGGCCAGCAGCCACAGAGACGCCTCCCCCGGACGTTCGAACTCCACCCGCCACCAGGGCTCGACGCCCCCGGCGCGAAAGCCGTTGACCAGGTCCCGGT
>CAXBPJ010000308.1:0-3197 GCA_963977325.1 uncultured Brevundimonas sp.
GCAGATCTATCTGCTGCCGATCTTCTGCAACTTCCTCTACAGCCTGTTCGGCGCCTGACGGGCGTCGCCCTCCCCTTCATGGGGAGGATGGCCCCGAAGGGGTCGGGTGGGTTCGTATGGGCGAAGACACTTCCCCACCCTGCCGAGACCGCGTCTCGGCTGTCCCTCCCCATGAAGGGGAGGGAGATTTCCCTCTCCCCCTTTACCCGCGCGCCAAGCTCGGCTTGTCTGCGTCGCCCGCGTCCTCGGACGGAGCGGGTGACTAGGGACAGGGGACGATCATGAGGACATCGAGGGGGCTGAAGCGCGCCCTGGCGTGCGGCCTGGCGGTGGGCGCCTTGCTCAGCGGCTGCGCCACCACGGGCGAGACGGCATCGAGTGACGAGGCTTCGGCCGACGGCGGCAAGGAGCGGGTCCAGCTGACCCGGGGCCTCAACGCCTATGACAACCCCGATCCCTTCCCCTCGACCTATCAGCCGCTGCCCTCGGCCAACACGGCCTTCGTCGGCGCGACGATCCTGACCGCGACGGGCCAGCGCATCGACAACGGCGTCGTCCTGGTCTCGAACGGCCGCATCCAGTCGGTCGGCCCGGCCGGCACGGCGGTCCCCGGCGGCTATCAGAGCGTCGACGCCTCGGGTCGTTACATCACGCCGGGCATCATCGACGTCCACTCCCACCTCGGCGTCTATCCCTCGCCGGGCGTCCAGGGCATGAGCGACGGCAACGAGGCGACCAGCCCCAACACCGCCCAGGTCTGGGCCGAGCACTCGGTGTGGCCCCAGGACCCCGGCTTCAACGCCGCGCGCGCCGGCGGCGTCACCAGCCTGCTGATCCTGCCCGGCTCGGCCAATCTGTTCGGCGGCCGGGGCGTGACGCTGCGCAACGTGCCCTCGGTGACCATGCAGGGCATGAAGTTCCCCGACGCGCCTCACGTGGTGAAGATGGCCTGCGGCGAGAACCCCAGCCGCGTCTATGGCGGCCGCAACCAGAGCCCGGCCACCGGCATGGGCAATGTGGCCGGCTATCGCTCCGCCTTCATCGCGGCGCGCGACTACGCCCGCAAATGGGACAAGTGGCGCGAGGACGGCGAGGGAGAGCCGCCGACCCGCAACCTACAGAACGAGACCCTGGCCGGTGTGCTGGACGGCGAGATCCTGGTGCACAACCACTGCTACCGCGCTGACGAGATGGCGGTGATGATCGATATCGCCAAGGAGTTCGGCTACGAGATCAGCACCTTCCACCACGCGGTCGAGAGCTACAAGGTCGCCCCCCTGCTGCGCGAGGAGGACATCTGCTCGGCCATGTGGACCGGCTGGTGGGGCTTCAAGATGGAGGCCCTGGACGGGATCGAGGAGAATCCGGCCATCGTCCACGCCTCGGGCGCCTGCGCCATCGTCCACTCCGACGACGCCACCCTGATCCAGCGCCTGAACCAGGAGGCGGCCGCGGCCCTGTCGGCCGGTCGTCGCGCGGGACTGACCATCTCGGAGGAAGAGGCCATCGCCTGGATCACGGCCAATCCGGCCCGCGCCATGGGCATTGCCGATCAGGTCGGCACCCTCGAGCCCGGCAAGCGCGCCGATTTGGTGATCTGGAGCGCCAATCCGTTCAGCGTCTACGCCCGCGCCGACCAGGTCTATGTCGACGGCGCCCTGACCTATGACCGGTTCGACCCGAGCCGCCAGCCGGCCTCGGACTTCGAACTGGGCCAGCCCGGCTACGGCATGCGTCCCGCCAGTGTTCAGGAGCAACGAAGCTACGGCCCGATGGCCGGCCAAGGGGGAGCCCGCTGATGCGCGCGATCATGATGGGCGCCCTGGCGGCGCTGGCTCTCGCCCTTCCGGTCCAGGCTCAGGAAACCGTCGCCATCACCGGCGGCCGCGTGCTGACCGGGGAGGGGATCATCGAGAACGGCACGGTGGTCATCACCAACGGCCGCATCGCCTCGGTCGGCTCCGGCGCGCCCCCGGCCGGCGCGCGGGTCATCGACGCCTCGGGCAAGGTGGTCGCGCCGGGCTTCGTCGCGGTCGATTCCGGCCTGGCGGGGACCGAGGTCGGCTCGGTCAGCTCGACCAACGACCTGAGGAATGCGTCGAACACGCTGTCGGCGGCCTTCGACGTCTCGTACGGCCTCGACCCCTGGTCCTTCACCCTGCCGGTCGCCCGGCTGGGCGGGGTGACCCGCGCCGTGGTGGCGCCCAACCATCCCGGCGGCTCGGGCGGCCATGTGCATGAGCACGACACGGCCGGTGCGGGCGAGGGCGGCTATCACGACCCCGGCCTGTTCGCGGGCCAGGCGGCGGTGATCCATCTGGGGCAGGGGACCGACATCCTGGTCCAGCCGCGCGTGGCCATGGTCGCCCCCTTCGGCTCGGCCGGGGCGGGCGTCGCCGGCGGCGCGCGCGGGGCCGAATACACCCTGTTCAAGGAAACCCTGGGCGAGGTGCGCCTCTATCAGCAGAACCGCGCCGCCTATCAGCGCGCGGGCCTGCGCGACCTGATGCTGTCGCGCGCCGACCTGGAGGCGCTGATCCCGGTGGTCGAGGGCGACATGCCCCTTATCGTCACCGTTCACCGCGCCGCCGACATCCGTCAGGTGCTGCGTCTGGCGCGCGAGGAGAACATCCGCCTGATCCTGGACGGCGCCGAGGAGGGCTGGTTGGTCGCCGACGAGATCGCCGCGGCGAACGTGCCGGTGCTGCTGGACGCCCTGGCCAATCTGCCGAACGACTTCGAGCGCCGCGCCGCGCGCATGGAGAACGCCGCCGCCCTCGACGCCGCCGGGGTGGTCATCGCCATCAAGGGCACGGAGGGTTCGACCCACCGCGCCCGCGAGACACGCTACAACGCCGGCAACGCGGTGGCTCACGGCCTCCCGTACGAGCGGGCGATCGCGGCCATCACCGTGAACCCGGCCCGCATCTTCGGCATGCAGGACCGCTTCGGCGCCCTTCGCGCCGGCGCGGAGGGCGATGTCGTGGTCTGGTCCGGCGACCCGCTGGAGCCGCTCAGCCAGGCCGAGGCCGTCTTCATCCGCGGCGTCGAACAACCCCTCGAAAGCCGCCCCCTCCAACTCCGCGACCGCTACCTGCCCCAACAGCGGACTCTGCCGCCGGCCTATTCGCGGTAATCAACTTCCCCGCCTCATCGGCTGAGGCGGGGGAGCAAAGGGTGTGCGTGATGCCAGTTCT
>CAXBPJ010000309.1:0-3189 GCA_963977325.1 uncultured Brevundimonas sp.
AGCTTCGCTGGGCCCCTGGAATCGGATCACCGAGGTCGAGCCATAGCCGCGCCCGTCCTGGGCGCGCGGCGTGTCCTGCAACACCACGGCCACCTTGCCGGTCAGCGAGCCCGCCGGGGCGTCCAGCAGATCCTGGAAGGTCTCGAAGATCGCCGCCTCGCCCTCGACCCCGCCGTGGGGCGTAGCCACGGCGCCGCCAAGCGCGGTGACGGTCAGGGGCTGGGCGAAGTCGCCGACGATCTCGACCCGCTCCTCGCCTCGATCCCACATCGACAGCGGAAAGCGGTCCACGCGCACATTGTCGAACCCGTTGTCTCTCAGCCACTCGGCGCCCCATTGCGCCGCCGCCTGTTCGGCGGGCGATCCGGCCGGGCGCGGGCCGAAGCGGGTGGTGATCTCCTCGACGATCTCATAGGCGCCCGACCCCTCGAGCGCCCGATCCCTCAGGGCGGCAGCCGTGGCGATGGCCTCGGCGTCCTGGGCCTGAGCCAGCGGGGCCAAGGCGACCGAGGCGGCCAAGGCGAGGGCGAACGAAACTGCGGCGCGCGACATGGCGACTCCGATAGGGGCGGAAATGACCTCGGACCTTAGGCGGATCGGACGCGGACTAGAAGCTCCGACCGTCCACGCGATCAGCGTTCCACGACCACGGCTCGACATCGGTCAGGGCGCGGACATTGACGGCGATCATCGCCTTGCCGTCCGGCGTCCGTCCCCGCGCGAAACTCTCGACGCCGCAGGTCTTGCAGAACAGGTGGTCGATGGCGTTTTTGTTGAAGCGATATTCCGTTTGCGCGTCCTCGCCCGACGTCAGCCGAAACGCCGAGGGCTCGACGAACTTCAGCACGAACCCCTTGCGGTAACAGTGCGAGCAGTTGCACTCGATCAGCCCCTCAAGCTCCATCTCGACCTCGAAACTGACCGCGCCGCAGTGGCAGGAGCCGGTGTGGGTCTCAGTCATCACGCATCCTCCAGATAGCTGACCCCCGGCGCCGACTTCAGCGCGCCACGCAGCGCCCCGTCCAGCCGGTACCGGCCAGGAAGTTTCAACTCTACCTCGCGCCGGCCGTCCAGCGAGGCGACCAGCACGATCTCTCCGCCCTTGCCCGGCGCCGTCGCCCGGTCCAGCCGCGAGCGCAGGGCCTCGACCTCCGTGCCGCGCCCGGAGACGTGGACGCGCAAGGACGCCATGCCGTCGTCGATCATCGCCTCCATGCGGCTGGCGTCGTCACCGAAAAAGCGCACCTCGCCGTCCGCCGCCTTGGCCCGCACCTTGACCAGCACCGCCGCCCCCGGCTCCAGCACCTCGCGATTGCGGCGCAGGGATTCGGGCGGGAACAGGCATTCGAATTCGCCGGTCGGGTCCGAGAAGGTGACAAAGGCGAACTTCTCTCCCGTGCGGGCGCTGGCCCGCTCCTGCTTGCGGCGGATCACCCCGCCATGTCCTCCAGCGGATGGCCGGACAGATAGAAGCCGACAGCGGCCAGCTCCTCGTCCAGCCGCTCCGGCCCGACCCAGGGGTCGATCGCGCGCAGACGCGGCGGCGGCAGCTTGTCCGCCCCTCCGAACATCGAGATCTGGTCGCTTTCCCGTTGCGCCGCCGAGGCCTGACAATAGGCCATCAGCACATCAGCCTGTTCGACCAGCTGGCGGCGGTTGGCATGCAGGCTGTCGAACGCCCCGGCCCGCGCCAGATTCTCCAGCGCCCGCTTGTTCACGCTCCTCGGATCGACCCGCTCCAGGAAGTCGAAAATGTCGGCGAACGGCCCCCCCGCCTCGCGTACCTCGACGACGTGTTTCATCGCCTCCAACCCGACGTTCCTGATGGCGCCCAGCGCATAGAGCACCGCGCCGCGATCGTCCTCCCAGGCCACATCGAAGTCCGCCGACGAGCGGTTGATGTCCGGCGGCCGCACCTGGACCTCGAACTTGCGCGCATCCTGATAGAAGACCGCCAGCTTGTCGGTGTTCGACAGATCCAGGCTCATCGAGGCGGCGAAGAACTCGACCGGATGTTGGGCCTTCAGCCAGCCAGTCTGGTAGCTGATCATCGCATAGGCCGCCGCGTGCGACTTGTTGAAGCCATAGCCCGCGAACTTAGCCACCAGATCGAAGATGCCGCCGGACTGGGCCTCCGGCACGCCCTTTTCGGACGCGCCCTTGATGAAGCGCGCCCGCTGGATGTCCATCTCCTCCTTCTTCTTCTTGCCCATGGCGCGGCGCAGCAGGTCCGCCTCGCCCAGACTGTAGCCCGCCAGGATTTGGGCGATCTTCATCACCTGCTCTTGGTAGATGATGACGCCGTAGGTCTCGGTCAGGACCTCGGTCAGGCTGGGGTGGAGATAGTCGAGCTCAGCGCGGCCGAACTTGCGGTCGATATAGGTGTCGATCATCTCCATCGGCCCCGGCCGATAGAGGGAGATCAGCGCCGTGATCTCCTCGATGGAGCCGCAGCGCATCTTGCGCAGCGTGTCGCGCATCCCTTGCGATTCCAGCTGGAACACCCCGACCGTCTGACCGGAGGCCATCAGCTCGTAGGTTGGCGCATCATCCAGCGGCAGGCCGGTGAAGTCCGGCGCCATCCCCCGCCGCTCCAGATAGGCGCGCGCCCGGTCCAGCACGGTCAGGGTCTTCAGCCCCAGAAAGTCGAACTTCACCAGACCGGCCGGCTCGACCCACTTCATGTTGAACTGGGTCGCCGGAATATCCGAGCGCGGGTCCTGATACAGCGGAGCCAACTCGACCAGCGGCCGGTCGCCGATGACGATACCCGCCGCGTGAGTGGAGGCGTTGCGATAGAGCCCCTCCAGCTCCAGCGCCGTGGCCAGCAGGGTCTCCACCGACTTCTCGGCGTCGCGCGCCTCCTTCAGCCGCGGCTCCAGCTCGATGGCCTGGGCCAGGGTCACGGGATTGGCGGGGTTGGCCGGCACCATCTTGGCCAGCCGGTCGACCTGGCCCAGCGGCATCTGCAGCACCCGGCCCACGTCGCGCAGCACGGCCCGCGCCTGCAGCGTGCCGAAGGTGATGATCTGGGCGACCCGGTCCTGGCCATAATGCTGCTGGACGTAGGAGATCACCTCCTCGCGCCGCTCCTGGCAGAAGTCGATGTCGAAGTCGGGCATCGACACCCGCTCGGGGTTCAGGAACCGCTCGAACAGCAGGCCGAACCGCAGGGGGTCCAGATCGGTG
>CAXBPJ010000310.1:0-3181 GCA_963977325.1 uncultured Brevundimonas sp.
CAGAATGGGCGCGACGGCGGCGATCAGCCACAGGCGACGCCGGGCCTTGGGGGATTTGGGAAGCCAGCTCATCGGGTCGCGCCCCATAGCGCCGATCCGCACTTCCGCCAATGCGGCGTGGTCACGCGCCGGTTTCCTGCAGGGCGGCAAGCAGAGGCGCGCGGCGCGGGTCGTCCTGAGACAGACTCTCGATCAGGGGCCGCCACAGCTCGGCGGCGCGGTCGCGATCGCCGCGCTCAAGGGCCGCCTGGCCCAGGAAGAAGCGCGGCGGCTGGGCGGCGGGGTCGATCTCCAGGGCGCGGGCGAAGGCGGCCTCGGCGTCACCGCCGATCGCGCCCTCATTGGCCAAAACCAGCGCCTCGCCGAGCCGGCCCCAGGTCTCGGCGTCGTTCGACCGCAGCGTGAGCGAGCGCCGGAAGGCCGAGGCGGAACCCAGCGGATCGCCGGCCTCCAGCCGGGCGCGGCCGAGGAAGGCCTGGGCCTCCGGGTCGTCCGGCCGCTCGCCGGCGGCGCGCTCGGCCACGGCGGCCAGTCGGGGGGCGTCCAGCTGATCGATCTGCCCGGACCATTCGGTGACGCGCTGGGCATAGGGCTGGTCGGCGCGGCCAGGGCTGCCGGTCAGGACATAGACGCCCAGGGTGATCACGGCGGTCGCGACGACGCCGGCCAGCAGCAGAGGACGGTCCGAGCGGACAGCCCGCATTTCGGCGCGCTCGGGTTCATCGCGCAGCAGTCGCCGCCCGGCCTCGGCGCGGGCCTCGGCATGGGCGTCGGCGTCGATCAGACCGCGCTCGCGCAGACGGTCCAGTTCGGCCAGTTCGGCGGCCCCCGAAGCATCCGCCTCGACCGGGCGGTCGGCGGCCAGTCTCGCGCGCCAAAGGATCAAGATGGCGGCCGCCGCCGTCGCCGCGCCGCCGAGGAGCCAGAAGCCGATCATGGCGGCGCTTTAGACGATCAGGCGACGCGAATCGAGCCGAGCGGATCCTGATGGGCGCGCTGTTCCGCTGCGGCCAGACGACGCCGCGCGGCTGTAGCCAGGGTGCTGTCACCCAGCCGTTCCAGGAAATCGGCGGCGCGCTCGACGAGCCGCGCGGCGCGGGCCCGGTCCTCGATCTCCCCGTCGTTCAAACGGTCCAGCGCCTCTTCGACATAGTCGGCCAGCCGCAGTTCCAGGGTCTCGCCGATCCGCGCCTTTTCGGCCGCGCAGCCCAGGATGGCGGCGGCGGCCTTCAACCCCGCGAACAGGATCAGCCGGCGCTGGGCCTCTGCGATCGCGGGGCTGTCCGGGTCGGCCCCCAGATCCGGCGCCTTGCGGGTCATGCCCCGGGCGATCCGCGCGCTGGCGAGCGGCAGCGCCTTTTCGACGGCCTTGAGCGCAGCCTTCATGTCGTGGACGGCCCGGTCGGTGAGGCGCCGGCGAAGCGTCCGTTGTCGCGTCGCCCAGGCTCCACCGGGACGAAGCTGAAGCGTCAGGGCGACTTCGGCCAGGATTTCGACCGCCAGGTGCAGCTTGCGGTCGGCCGCCTTCACCTCGGCCTCGCTCGCCGACGCCGGGTCGAGCGACAGATAGACCTCGCCCGCGGCCTCCGATCGCGTGATCAGTCCCTCGACCAGAGCAGACAGTTCCGATCCCTCGATCACCGCCTCCTGCTCGGCGTTGGGCGCCGACAGCGCCACCAGCCTCAGGGTCTGGGCCGGATGCGCGGCGAGATGGGCGGAGAGGATGCGCAGCACCCTCATCACCCCATCCTCATGCATCGCCTGGGCGTCGCGCAGCACCAGCCGGAAATGGGTGACGGCCTCGTCGGACGGCCGACCCGTCAGTTCGGGCAGCAGGTCCGGGAGATCACGCAAGCGCGTGACCAGATCGAAATCAGAGGCCAGATCCAGCGCGTCAACTTCACTCCATGCGTTCGGATCGTCACGCAGCAGGCCCGCCGCCACGCCGCAGATCTTGTCGGCGGCCCCTTCGGCCAGGCGCCTGTCGTCCAGCATCTCGACCAGACCGGGCTGGAGTTCGTTGATCTCGGCCCAGAGGCGATCGCGGACCTCGGTCGGGAAATGGCCGCCGTCGCCGTGCTTGGGGAGGGCCATCAACGGCCGGAAGGCGAAATTCATGGCCCTTCGCCGCTCGCGCTCGGCCTCGACCATCTGGCGAACCTCGGCCAGGCGCCCGGACGTTCCGGCCAGGGCGGCGCGCAGCCGCTCCAGAACGGAGTCCGGCGATTTTTCGACCACCATCCGCACCATGGCGGCTTTCTTGGCGGGGATCGCGGCCATCAGGAGGGGAGCCCGGCGGTCATCATCAATTGTGAGGATGGCGGCCAAAGCTTAAGGAAAACTGTGGCTCACAGTTCGGCGGATGGCAGCTCAAGCACCGCCTTCAGTCCGCCCATCTCGCTCGCCGCCAGACTGACCCGCCCCTGATAGGCGCGGGTCAGTTCGTCGACGATGGACAGGCCCAGCCCGGTGCCGGGTGTCGCCTCGTCCATCCGGGCGCCGCGCGCCAGGGCGGCCTCGCGCTGATCCTCGGGAAGACCAGGCCCATCGTCCTCGACCACCACCACCATCTGGCCCAGGCCCGTGGCGCCCGCAGAGACGCGCACCCGGCCCTTGGACCATTTGCAGGCGTTCTCCATCAGATTGCCCAGCAGTTCCTGCAGATCCTGGCGCTCGCCGCGGAAGGCCAGTTCGTCTGGCGCGCGCCAGTCGATCTCCACGCCTTTGGACTGGAACACCCGCTCCAGCATCACCGCCATCTCGTCGATGACCTCGCCGACGGGCGTGCGCTCTCCGGAGATGCCGGCGCGGGCGGCGGCGCGGGCCCGGCGAAGGTGGTGCTCGACCTGACTGCGCATCGCTTCCGACTGCCGCCGCACGACGTCGGACAGCGGATCGGAGCGCTCTCCCGCCTCCGCCAGCAGCACCGACAGCGGGTTCTTCAGGGCGTGGGCCAGATTGCCGACATGGGTGCGCTGGCGTTCCACAGTCTCCTGATTGTGAGCCAGCAGCTTGTTCATCTGTTCGGCCAGGGGCGCGATCTCGATCGGATAGGCGCGCTCGATGCGGGTGGCGCGTCCTTTTCGCACATCGGCGATCTCGGTTCTGAGATCATAAAGAGGCCGCAACCCGATACGCACCTGGATGAAGACGGCGATCAGCAGCCCGGCGCCCAGCAGTC
>CAXBPJ010000311.1:0-3181 GCA_963977325.1 uncultured Brevundimonas sp.
CCTGGATGTGCGCCAGCGTGAGTTGCTTGATCTGGTGCAGTCGTCCAGCGCGACGCTGAAACAGCTACTGAGCGACATCCTGGATCTGGCGAGAGTAGAAAGCGGGCGGCTTGAAATCGCCACCGAGCCGTTTGATTTGACGCGCGCGGTGAACGAAGCCGGGGGTCTCTACGCCGACGCGGCCGGCGCCAAAGGGCTGCGGCTCGAGATTGAGGTCGGCGATAGCGCCGACGGCTGGGTTGCGGGCGATTGCGTTCGTCTGAAGCAGGTGCTCACCAATCTGGTCTCCAACGCCGTCAAGTTCACCGATCACGGCCGGGTGGCGCTGCACGCCGAGCGACGCGGCCCATTGGTGCGTTTCACCGTCGAGGATACCGGTGTCGGCTTCGACGCCGCTGCGCGTGAGAGACTGTTCGACAGGTTCGAACAGGCGGACGGCGCCATCACCCGACGGTTCGGCGGCTCGGGACTGGGACTCGCCATCTGTCGCCAACTGACAGAACGGATGGGGGGCGCGCTGGATTGCGAGAGTGAACCCGGCGGAGGCTCGGCCTTCGTTCTGGACATTCCCCTCCCGCCGACCGAGGCGCCGCGCGCCGCATCCCCTGCGCAGGCCGCGCAGGACGCGATTGTCCGGCCGCTTTCTGTTCTTCTGGCCGACGATCACGCCACCAACCGGCGGGTGGTCGAGCTGATTCTCGGCCCCACGGGCGCCCGCGTGACCTCGGTGGAAACGGGGTTCGACGCTCTGGCCGCATTCCGAAATGGAGCCTTCGACATTGTGCTGATGGATATGCAGATGCCCGTCATGGATGGGCTTACGGCCACGCGCGAAATCCGGCTGCACGAAGCCGCTATGGGCCTCCAGCCCACGCCCGTCGTCATGCTGACGGCCAATGCCCTCCCGGAGCATATCGCGGCGGCTGCGGCGGCGGGGGCCGACGCCCATCTCGCCAAACCCTTTTCGGCGGCAGACCTGATCGGCCTGATCGCGCGCGCCGCCGAACCCGCGGCCGCTAAGGCGGCCTGAGCCTCAACGTCCTTGGCTGGCCGCGACCAGCCGCGCCGACGTTGGGCGACCCGAGGACCCGGCGCCCGGATCGATGAACACCCGGAGCGTACCGCCCGACAGGCTCGCGCCGGCGCGTCTCCCCTGAAGAATTTCCACGCGACGCACCGAGCGGGCGGCCTCGCGGCTTGTCGGATTGGCGGCCATGGCGATCAGGACATTGGCGGCGCCGGTGGCTGCGTCAGCAACCGTCGCCTCGCTGCCTCGTGGCAATTCGATCGCGAGAAAGAACACGATCCGCCCCAACGCGATGTTGGCGCGGCGGCTCTGGCGTCCGAGATGAGCGGCCAGCTCGGCCGAGCTCATCTGGTCCAGCTCCAGGGGCTCGCCGGCCCCGAAGGAGAAGACCGGCGAGCCGGACGGCGATTGATCCGAGTAGAGCGTCAACCCGCCCTCACGGCTGATCCGCAGCACCGTTTCACCGGCATCGTTGCGATAGACGACGTCGCCGCGCGGCGCCGCCTGGGCGCGCAGGGCGAAGACCTCCTCCTCATCCTCGAAGCGCAGCAGGGTGCGGGGGCCGCTGCGGTCCAGGATGAAGACCTCGCCCGATGCACTGGCGTAGCGCGCAATGATCGGCAGACCGCGGCTGAAGACTCGTTGGCCGATCGACCGGCTCTGCTCGGCCTGAATGTTTGAACGCTGCTGAGCGCTTGCCGCCGGAGCAACTCCAACCACGGCGAGCGCCGCCGCGAACGCGAGGGCGAGCGCCGCCGCGTCCGACGGCCATGTCACGCCGGATCGGGTTATAGACTGCATGACCGCACTAAAGCCGTTTCACCCCGGCGGATTTTGGGCGGAACGGCGGTCACCCGACCAGATACTGGCCCCCATTGAGGCTGAGCGTGCAGCCTGTGACATGTCCGGCACGCTCGCCAGACAGCCAGGACACCATGTCGGCAATCTCTTCGCCCTTGCCCAGGCGACCCACGGGGATCTGGGCCACGATCGAGTCCAGCACCTTCTGGTCCATGGCGCCGACCATTTCGGTGTCGATGTATCCGGGGGCGATACAATTCACCGTCACGCCCTTTCGGGCGTTTTCGAGCGCCAGGGCCTTGGTGAAGCCGATCATGCCAGCCTTGGCGGCGGAATAGTTGGTCTGGCCGATCTGGCCCTTCTGGCCGTTGATCGAGGAGATATTGACGATCCGACCCCAGCCGCGATCGCGCATGCCGCCGATCACCTGGCGGGTCATATTGAAGACCGAGTCCATATTGACCCGGATCACATCGGACCACTGTTCCGGCGTCATCTTGTGGAAGAAGCCGTCCCGGGTGATGCCGGCGTTGTTGATCAGCACATCGACAGGGCCCAGCGCCGCTTCGACCTCGCCCACCGCCCGCTGACAGTCCTCGAATGATCCGACGTTACCCTTCACCACCATGACACCGAGCGCGTCGGCGGTCGCGCGCGCCGCGTCCTCATTGCCGGAGTAGCCGGCCGCAACCTGAAGGCCGTCTTCCTTTAGACGCTGCACGATCGCCTTGCCGATTCCGCGGGTGCCGCCCGTCACGAAGGCCGTTCTCGCCATGGTGTATCCTTCCCTACCGCCACGATTGAGTTCGCGGTCGCCCCTGCTTTACGCCTTAAGCGTCACCGGGTTGCGACAATAAGCCGTGCAACCTCACGGGGACAGGAAAGTTGAACCTATGAAGGAGATCGTCATGAAAGCCGCACTCACAGCCCTTGCAGGTGTCGGCATGCTGGTGAGCGCTTGCGCCACGCCCGGTGCCACCGATCGGTACGCCACCGACCTCGAAAAGATGACCGCGGAATGTCGCGACCGCGGCGGCATACTCACCCCCAGAGCGGCTGCGACCGACGTCAGGCCGCAGACGGATTATGCTTGCCAAGTCACCGGCGAGCCCTCCAGCCGTTTCCGGGATTGAGGGTCGGCCTATGGGCGGATTCAAGGTCCTGGTCTCGGGGACGGTCGTGGTGATGCTCTCGGCATGCGCAACCGGCGTGGAGTCGTCCCTCTACAGCCGCGAGCTCGATGCGTTGCGTGCCGATTGCACCGCGCGCGACGGACTACTGGTGTCGGCCCCGGGGCCGGGAAATGGAACGCCAGCCACTGATTATGTGTGCCAAATACGGGGGGGCGGGTCT
>CAXBPJ010000312.1:0-3180 GCA_963977325.1 uncultured Brevundimonas sp.
TCAGGTTCCGAGGATTGCCGGTGATGTCGCGCACCGTCTGCAGCGGGTTGTCGCCATCCCGCAGCTGGATCAGGCCCGCACTTTGAAGCAGCAGCAGCGAACGCCCGGTGTTCGACGCGTCGTTCGGCAGGATCACCTCTCCGCCTTCAGGCACCGCCTCGATCGAGGCATGCCGCCTGGAATAGGCCCCGAGCGGTTCGACATGGACCCCGGCGACCGTCACCAGGTTAGTCCCGCGCGCGGCGTTGAACTCGTCCAGATAGGGCTTGGTCTGGAAGTAATTGGCGTCCAAACGCCCCTCTGCCAGCTGGACGTTGGGCTGGACGTAGTCGTTGAAGACCCGGACCTCGATCGGCGCGCCGCGCTGGGCCATCAGCGGCTCGATGAATTCCAGGATCTCGGCGTGCGGCACGGCGGTGGCGCCGACCACCAGGGCGGCCTCGGCGTCCGGGGTCGCCTCCCCGCGCGAGCAGGCGGCCACGATCAGGCTGGCGGCGGCGAGAAGGATCAGGCGTCGGTTCATGGCGGATCTCGGGGGAGCGAGAGGGAGGAAGGGGCTGTTTTAGCGGGGTGGAACGCGGCTGGCGAGCCTAGAGCGTGAGCGGGATGGTGCGAGTGCGCTGCACGATCAACGGATGCACGCCGGCGGCGGCGCAGACGATGCTGGCCTGGCGGGGATCGGCGCGGTTGAAGGCCCAGGGGCGGCCATGGTGGTCGGTCACCAGGGCTCCGGCCTCGGTCGCAATCAGAGCGCCGGCGGCGATGTCCCAATCCCATTTCGGCGTAAGGGCAAGGGTGGCGTCGAAGGCTCCGGACGCCACCAGGGCCATGCGATAGGCGATGGCGTTGCGCTTTTCGAACCGCATCGGCGGCCAGGGCTCGGACCATTGGGGGCCTTGGAGCAGCCGGGCGTCAGCCAGCACTGAGGCGTCGTCTAGGGTCTCGACGTCCGAAGCCGCGATTGGCCGGCCGTTCAGACGGGCTCCGCCACCCAGCGTCGCCTCGAAGGTCTCGTTCAGGGCCGGGGCGTGGATGACCGCCGCCACCGGTCGGTCGCCGTCAATGACGGCGATGGGCACGCACCACCACGGCCGGGCCTTCATGAAAGCCACCGTGCCGTCGATCGGGTCGACAACAAAGATTCGCCGCCGCGTCAGCCGTTCGGGCGCGTCGGCGGTCTCTTCGGACAGCCAGCCATAATCGGGACGCGCGCCCAGCAGGCGATCGCGCAACAGGGCGTCGACCTTGAGGTCGGCGCTGGTCACCGGCGATCCGCCGGGCTTGGAGTCGATGCGCAGCCCCGCCGCACGCTCGCTCAGCGCCAGCGCTCCCGCCTCGGCCGCGGCGGCGCGGATCAGCGCCAGGTCTTCGAGAAGCTCCGCGCTCATTTGCCTGCGATGGCGACGCGATCGATCAGCAGACTGGGCGTGTTGAAGCTGGAGCGGAACTCAAGGTCCGACCCCACCACCAGCCGCTTGTAGAGCTCAGGCAGGGCGCCCGCGACCGTCACTTCACTGACCGGATAGGCCCGCTCGCCATCCTCGAACCAGTAGCCCGACACCCCCGCCGACCAGTCGCCGGTGTTGGGGTTCAGCGACGGCCCGAACATGGAGGTGACCACCAAGCCCATCCCCGCCTCGCGCATCAGACCCGCCAAATCGTGCTCGCCCGGCTCCAGATGTAGATTGTGGCTGGACACGCCCGCCGCGCCGGCGCCGCCGCGTGAGGCGTGCCCCGTCGTCTGCAGCCCCAGCTGAGCCGCCGCGGTGGTGTTGAGCAGCCAGGTGTTGATTACGCCGTCGGAAACCAGCTCGCGCCGCTCCACCTCCACGCCCTCGTCGTCGAATGGCGTCGAGCCCAGGCCGCGCGGCCGGAACGGATCGTCGATCAGGGTGACCCCCTCGGACAACACCGGCTGCCCCAGCCGATCCTTCACGAAGCTGACGCCGCGCGCGACGGCGGCGCCCGACATGGCCTGGACCAGGGGCGAGATGATTTGCCCCGACACGCGATTGTCGAAGATCACCGGGGCCGTCGTCGAGGCGATCTTGCGCGGCCCGAGGCGCGCCACCGCCCGCTCGCCGGCCTGACGCCCGATCCATTCGGCGTCCGGCAGGTCGGCCAGATGCCGCGTGGCGCGGTTCTCCCCGCCTCGCTCCATGCCGCCCCCGTCCTTCTGGGCGATGACGCCGACGCCCAGGGCGTGGGACGAGCCGCGGTGCCGACCGTCGAACCCGTGCGAGGTCACCAGCCGCCAAGTTCCCTCTGACCAGCTGGCCTCTCCGCCTTCGGACTTGGCCACGCCGTCCACGGCCCGCGCCGCCGCCTCGGCCTCGATCGCGGCAGCCTCCAGCTGTTCCGCCGACCGTTCCACCCCGTCGAAAAGGTCCAGATCGCGGTGCGCGCCGCGCGCCAGTCGATCCTCGGGCGCCAGCATCGAATAGGGATCTTCCGGCGCCAGTCTGGCCACGGCCACGGCCCGTTCGACCAGTCGCTCCAGCGTCCGCTCCGACAGGTCAGAGGCGGACACCGTCGCCTGCCGCCGCCCGATGAAAACCCGCAGGCCCAGGTCGCGGCTCTCTTCGCGCTCGACCGATTCCAGCGCACCGTTGCGGACCCCCACGGACAGGGTGCTGCGGTCGGCGACAACGCATTCGGCCGCATCGGCCCCGCGCTTGAGGGCGCGCTGGATCAGGTCGGGGAGCAGGTCGGGAGAGGTCTGAGAAGTCATGCCCCGATATGGCCGGGCCGCCCCCTCAGCGCAACGCGTCAGACCACGGCGTAGGCGATCAGCACGATGGCGGTGATCAGCAAGGGCATCCAGGTGAACATCATCCCGACCACCCGCCCGATCGACGACGATGGCAGAAAAATCAGGCCGCCCGCGTGCACGACTCGTCCGAACAGAAGCGCCCCGCCGAGGCCGTGAACCAGATAGGCCGGCGCCGACAGCACGGCCAGCAGCACCAGGGCCGCCATGCCGACGGGCACGTACTCAGTGGCGTTGCCGAAGGCCCGGATGGCCTGGGCCAGCTCCGGCACGCCGCCATCGCCGAACGCCACAAGATGCCGACGGCGTCGACGCACCACCAGGCTCGACAGCCCCAGCAGCAGCAGCATGCCCAGACCCACCCACAGGGCGGCGGCTTGGGCCGAGGCGGTCACCCCCTCCACCGTCAG
>CAXBPJ010000313.1:0-3166 GCA_963977325.1 uncultured Brevundimonas sp.
GGGGGCGGCGCCGGCGGTCGAGACGTCCCGGCCAAACTTGCCGACCGGCAGCGGTGGCCGCTGCGCGCCTCAGGTTTATTATGCGGAATTAAACGCTTGCGCCCGGTCGCCCTTGGCCCGCCGTTTGCGACGACGCGCGCGGATCAAAAGATCCGGGCGGCCAGAAGGCCGCTTCTCATCCAGAATGGAAGGCTTTCCGATGCTGCACAGCTCGGTGAACACGAACGTGGGCGCGATGATCGCGCTCCAGAACCTGAACGCGACCAACGCCGAGTTGGCGACAACTCAAAGCCGGATCAATACCGGCAAGAAGGTCGCGTCCGCCAAGGATAACGGCGCCATCTGGGCCATCGCCCAGGCTCAACGCGCCGAGATCGGGGCGCTCAATGCGGTCAGCCAGTCGCTGGCCCGCGGGGTGTCGGCGGTGGATGTAGCCATGGCGGCGGGCGAGAGCGTCTCGGACCTGCTGCTGCAGATGAAGGAGTTGGCCCTCGCGGCGACAGACGAGACCCTGAGCACCTCCTCGAGGGACGCCCTCAACGAGGACTTCGCGGCGCTGCGCGACCAGATCGCCAGCGTGGTCGAGAACGCCGAGTTCAACGGGGTCAACCTGTTGGGCGAAAGCGCGGTCGGCTTTGCGGCCCTCGCCAATGCGGACGGTTCCTCGACCATCACCGTCGACGCCGAGGTGATGGCCCTGAGCGGCTCGATCGTCAGCGTGACCTCGTCACAGACGATCGACACCATGACCGACGCCAGCGACGCCCTTTCGGACGTCGATGCGTCGATCGCCAACGTCTCCGCCGCGCTCGCGCGGATCGGCACGACGTCCAAGGCCCTGCAGACCCACGCCACCTTCGTGGGCAAGCTGCAGGATGCGCTTGAGGCCGGGGTGGGCAATCTCGTCGATGCCGATCTGGCGAAGGAAAGCGCCAAGCTCACGGCCCTGCAGACGAAGCAGCAGCTGGGGGTTCAGGCGCTGGGCATCGCCAACGGCGCGCCGCAGATCCTGCTGTCGCTCTTCCGCGGTTGATCCGTCAGGAACCTAAAACGCCGGCTCCGAAAGGGGCCGGCGTTTCTGCGTCGGGGAGGGATTAGGGAGTAGGGAGTAGGGGCGTCCCTCGCCGACGGCGCAACCCACTACTCCCTACTCCCTACTCCCTGTACCACGTCACGCACGCCTCCCTGACGCCGCTGCGGCAGGCGTCGGCCTGGGCGCGCCAGGCGGCCATGCGGGCGTCGTACTCGGCCTGCTGCGCGGCGACGGTGCGGGCGTGCTGTTCCAGCGCACGCTGGTATTCGGTCTGCTCCATCGCGCCGACCTGAGCCACGGCGTCCGTTTCGGCCTCCCAGCGGGCGCGCGCCTCGAAGTCGGTGGCGTCCGCGGCCATGTTCGTCTCCGCCACGCCCTGATTCAGCTGCTGGGTGATCGACACTTCCGGATCCTCGGCCGGGGTGGGCGGCGGTTCGTCGGAGGAATTCTCCCAGCCCAGCGCGCGCTCCTGCGCGTCGGGCAGGGCCGAGGTGTCCGGGCCGGTCGCGCCGTCGTCCGCGGGGCGCGCGGGCTCGTCCCAGGCCGGGTTCCAGTCGTCGTCGGCAGGCGGCTGCAACGCCTCGTCGCTCAGCAGGTCGGCCACCGGGTCGTCCGCCGGCGGTTGAGCGTGGACGGCGCCGGCGGCGAGGCTGACGGCGAGCAGGGCGGCGAGGGCGGGGCGGATCGGACGCAGAGACATCATGGTCACCTCTTGAACGGGCGAGGCCATGACAACGCTCGAGATCGCCCCGGCGATCCCGGGTCGCTCCTGCGGGGAATGTGTGGACGTTCAGAGATGGTACAGCCTCTCGGGATCGAACCGAGGACCTCCGGCTCCACAAACCGGCGCTCTAACCAGCTGAGCTAAGGCTGCGCGACATCGCGAAGGAGGGGTCTCTAGCCCCCCGGGCCTTCGCGATCAAGCGGCGTCTGGTCCTGAACGGTCAGCTCCAG
Source organism: uncultured Brevundimonas sp. (assembly GCA_963977325.1). Classification (GTDB taxonomy): domain Bacteria; phylum Pseudomonadota; class Alphaproteobacteria; order Caulobacterales; family Caulobacteraceae; genus Brevundimonas. The sequence continues at coordinate 1,988 of CAXBPJ010000313.1, forward strand.
CCCCGGCTGGCGATATACTGACGCAACTCTTCGATTCGGGTGGCGTCCGAGGGGTGGGTGGAGGCGAACTGCGGGACCGAGCTTTGACGCTGCTGGCCCATCAGCTGCCACAGGGCGATAGCTTCCGAAGGCCGGTATCCGGCCGCCGCCAGATAGTCGACGCCCAGGCGATCGGCCTCCAGCTCGTGGTTGCGCGAAAACGGCAGCAAAACGCCGAACTGCGCCCCGGCGCTGCCGATCATGCCGGCGATCTGGGCGTAGTCCGATCCCACGAGCCCCTGTCCAGCCTGGACCGCCAGCGAGGTGGCGGCCGTCTGGGAGTATCGTTCCTGGGCGTGGCGGGCGACGACGTGAGCGATCTCGTGGCCGATGACTGCGGCCAGCTGATCGTCGTTTTGGACTAGATTCAGCATCCCGGTGGTGACGCCGATCTGGCCGGTCGGCAGGGTGAAGGCGTTGGGACTCTCGTCCACGAAGACGGCGTATTCCCAGGTCCGATTGCCCATACCGGCCGCCTGGACCACGCGCTGACCGACAGCGCGGACACGCTGGTTCTGGGCGGCGTTAGTCGAGACCTGCTCCGTACGCAGCATTTCGGCCCAGGCGGCGTTGGACTGGGCGCTGATCGCCTGGTCGTCGGCGAGGATCAGCTGGTTGCGGCCCAGGGCCTCGTTATAGGCGCAGGCTCCGAGGGCGAGCAGGCCCGCCATGGCTGCGGTCAGGGGCAGGGCGCGCTTAAGGCGGAGGGGCATGGCGATGACCTCGGGTCTGTTCGGATACGGTGTCGCTCAACGCCCAAACGCGCCTGTGGGATGCGCCCCCTCACGCAAAAGAAAGCGCCCCGGAGCCGAAGCTCCAGGGCGCTGACTGTGTCGATGGCAGGCGGCTTATTGAACCCGGAACGGGACCGAGAAGCGAACCTTGCCGCCGGTGGCGACCCCGTCGACCGAGCGGGGCGACAACCGGGCGCGGCGGGCGCCCGACAGGGCGGCCTGGCCGAAACCGGCGCCCGAGGGGCTCTCCGACAGGATGGTGCACGCCGACACCGATCCGTTCGGATTGACCGTGCACTCGACCTCGACACGACCTTCCTCGATGCCGCGCGACAGGGCGCGTTCGGGGAATTCGATGGTCGGACGACGGTCCCAGCTCGGGTTGGAGATCACCGGGGGCCTCGGC
>CAXBPJ010000314.1:0-3164 GCA_963977325.1 uncultured Brevundimonas sp.
GGCGGTGAGCGACATCGCCGACTCGTGGTCCGGAGGTCGCGCTCAGGCGCAGGCCTCACTCGACACCGGCGACTGGCCGACGCCCGTCGCGGTGTTCGACGGCGCGGGCGACCTTATCGCCTCCGAAGGCGCGGAGGCGAGCCTGTTCGCCGCCCCCTCCGAAGCGGAGGGCGCTCCCTGGTTCCCCAGCGCCGACAGACGCGCGATCCTGGTCTCCAGAGCCGACAGCGGCGGGGCGATCGTGGCCCGCGTGTCGCCGCGCCCGCCCGAAGGCGTCCTGATCGCTCTGTTCGCGGACGGCGAGCGCGTCGCCGGCGAAGGACGCCCTCCCGCCGCCACGGCCGACGCGGTCGCAGTCAGCGAGACGACCGGACTGAGTGTGCGCGCCTACGGTCAGGCGGCGACGGGGGGCGCCGGGCGCTGGACCGCGCTGTGGCAACTGCTGATCCCCATCGTGTTGGGGGGCGGTCTGACGCTGCTGCTGTGGTTGCAGGGGCGGCGGACGCAGACGGTGTCCCGGGTCTGGGAAGACACCGAGCGCCGCTTCCGCGTCGCGGTCGAGGCCGCCCGCTGCGGGGTCTGGGAATGGGATCTCGGCAAGAACGAGGTGGTGCTGAGCGACTATATGGCCACGCTGCTGGGTCTCCAGCGCGGTGGGGCGGCCTCGGCCGAAAAGGTGCTGGCCCAGGTCAATCCGCAGCACCGCGACCGTGTGGTTCACGCCCTAAGACAGGCCGCGGCCTATGGGACGTTCGAGGTCACGTTCCGCGTTGATCCCGAAGGCGAGGCGCCACGGTGGATCGACGCCCGGGGCCAAGCACGCGGTGAACGGGAGGACGGCCGCTATGTCCAAATCCTGGGGGTCGCTTTGGACATCACCGAGGCGCGGCGGGCGCGGGCTCTAGCCGTCGCAGCACAGAACCGCCTGCAGGACGCCATCGAAAGCGTGTCCGACGCGTTCGTGCTGTTTGATCGGCATGGAAGGCTGGTGCTGTGGAACGAGGCCTTTGCCGACGCCTTCGGCTTAGCGGACGGGCATCTGAAACGGGGCGCGATGAAGTACGAGCTGAACCGGATCGCGTCTCTGGCGATCAAGGGCGCCTACGCCTCGCCGACGCAGCGCGCGGGCGTGCGTGAGGTGGAACTGAACGACGGCCGCTGGCTGCAGATGTCGGAGCGGTTCACCTCGGACGGCGGCACGGTGGTTAGCGCCGCAGACATCACCTTGATCAAGCAGTCAGAAGCGGCGCGCCAAAAGGCGGCGGAGTGGCTGCAGGCCACGGTGGACCAGCTTGAGGACAGCCAAGCGAGCCTGTCGCAGCTGGCCCGCAAGTACGAGGTCGCCATGGTCCGCGCCGAGGCGGCCAACCAGGCCAAGAGCGAGTTCCTGGCCAATATGAGCCACGAGTTGCGCACGCCGCTGAACGCGATCAACGGCTTTTCGGAGATCATGGCGGGCGAGATGTTCGGGCCGCTGGGCGACCCGCGGTACAAGGGATACGCCGCCGACATCCTGGGGTCCGGCCAGCATCTGCTCAGCCTGATCAACGACATCCTCGACATGGCCAAGATCGAGGCCGGCAAGCTGACGCTGCGCTACGAGGACGTGCGGGTGAAGGAGGTCTGTCAGGACGCCATCCGCCTGATGCGCGGCCGCGCCGAGGAGGCGGAGCTGAAGATCAGCCTAGAGGCCGAGAACTCGCCGGATATCGAGGCCGACTACCGCGCCCTGAAGCAGGTGATGCTGAACCTGCTGTCGAACGCCGTGAAGTTCACGCCGGCGGGAGGACGCATCACCGTGTCGATCCAGGCGCTGGCCGATCGGGTGCGCGTGGCGGTGGCCGACACCGGCATCGGCATTTCGGCGGAGGATCTGCCGCGCCTGGCGACGCCGTTCGAGCAGGTCGAGGGGCAGCATTCCAAGACCACCCAGGGCACCGGCCTGGGCCTGGCCCTGACCAAGTCGCTGGTCGAGCTGCACGGCGGCGAGCTGGTGATGGAGAGCGAACTGGGGGTCGGCACGACCATCAGCGTCGTGCTGCCGGTACGAAAGGCGCAGGCGGGCGAGCCGGCGCGCATCGCCGCCTGATCGGCGGTTGCCGAACTCCTTGGTTTCAGCGCAGATTGCCGCCCGTCACGGGAGGCGGACATGCGGGCGAGTTCATGGATGCTGGGAGCCGCCCTTGCGGCCTTCCTGGGACCGGCGGCGGTGGCCGACGCCACGGCGGACCGCGCGGTGATCGAGGCCCTGGATCGGGCGCCGCGCTGCGGTCCCTCAAGCGAAGGGGACAGCGGCGCCTCGGTGGCCGACATGGTGAAGGTCGACGGCTTTGGCGACTACAGCCTGACGGTGGATACCGACAGTCGCGAGGCTCAGGCCTGGTTCGACCACGGTGTCAGGCTGCGTTGGGCTTTCGAGCATGGCGAAAGCGTGCGGGCGTTCCGCAAGGCGCGGCTGCTTGATCCCGCATGCGGCCTGTGCGCCTGGGGCGAGGCCTGGGCCATGGGGCCAAACCTGAACGGCGGCGGCGGCGGCGAGGAGTCACGGCTGGAGGCGCTCGCCACCGCCCGCGAAGCGCGGCGGTTGGCGCGAGATGCGGCGCCTTGGCAGCGCCAGATGATCGACGCCACGATCCAGCGCTACTCCGGCAAGGAGGAGACACGGGCCAGCCGGTTCGCCCAGCGGATGGACCGGATCGCGCGGCGCAATCCGGGCGAGCTGCTGCTGGCCTCGGTGACGGCGGACGCCTGGATGTTGGCCGACCACGACTGGTGGGATGCGGACGGCAAGGCGGCCAATCCCGGCATCACGCGGGCCATGGGCCTGCTGGAGCATGCGCTTTCGGTCGATCCCGACGACGAGGGGGCGATCCATCTCTACATTCATCTGACGGAGTGGTCGGACGATCCGCACAAGGCCATTCCCTATGGCGAGAAGCTGGCCCGGCTGGCGCCGGGGGCCAGCCATCTGGTGCACATGCCGTCGCACACCTTCTATCGCGTCGGCCGCTATCGAGAGGCCATGATGTCCAACATCAACGCGGTGGCGCTGGATCACCGATACAATGAACTGGCGCGGCCGCCGGGCGGTATCCAGGGGATGCCCCTGCACGGCCACAACATCCATTTCGGCATGGGCGGCGCTTTGATGTCGGGGGCGGGGG
>CAXBPJ010000315.1:0-3150 GCA_963977325.1 uncultured Brevundimonas sp.
GATCGAGCCGGGCCTGGGGCAGTCGCAAGGGAGGGGTCCGAAAGGAATTGGGCGCGCTGTCTAACGCGACCCGGAACGCGTGTCGAACGGGCGTCCGGCGCGCCACCGGCGGCGATGACGCTTGCGCGCCTTGATCGGTCGTGCAAACCGACGGTCCGCTCGGGACGCAGGAGAGCCGTTCGCCTGCCGCCCCGTCGAATCTTCGAGGCCCCCACCGTGAACGCCGCGCCTTCAGACCCGATCAATCTCTACTGGTGGTCAGGGGAAAAGAACTTCGGCGACCTGATAGGCCCGTGGATGGTCGAGATGATCACGGGGCGGCCCGTGCGCAACATCAAGGGCAAACGTCACCCGCAGCATGTGACGGGATTGGCGACCGCGGGTTCTCTGGTGGCCTCCCTCGACAGGCCGGGACTGGAAATCTGGGGATCGGGATCGATCCGTGGCATCAGCCGCCCGCGCGCGGAACGCCTGCGATCGCGCGAGCCCAAGGCGATCCACGCGCTGCGCGGCCGAAAGACGCGCTGGCATGTCGTCAAGCGGATCGGCTGGCAGGCGCCGGCGGTGTTCGGTGATCCCGCCGTGCTGTTGCCGCGCCTGCATCAGCCTCGTCCACGGCCGGACGCGGCTGGCAAGACCGCCATCGTCGCCCACTATATCCACAAGGAACTGCTGGGATCGCTGGATCGCGAGCGGTTCCACTGGATCGATGTCCAGGACGATCCCGATGTCGTGGTCGATCAGATCGCGGCCGCAAGTCGGATCATCAGCAGCTCGCTGCACGGGCTGATCATCGCCTCGGCCTATGGCGTCCCGTGGACCTGGCTGACCATCGACGAACATCTGCTGGGCGGCGGGACCTTCAAGTTCGAGGACCACTTCACCACCCTGGACCGTGACGCCGTCAGCGAGGCGACTGTTCGGCCCTCCGAGATCAGCGACGCGCTGATGAGCCGACTGGGCGACCAGGCGACCGTGCCGCGCTGGACCATCAGCCACGACCCCTTGTGGGACGCCTTCCCGCTGCATCCCTGAGACCAACTGCGCCATGACCGACGACCTGCCCGATCATCGACCCAATGTCGGCGTGGTGCTGTTCCACCCCGATGGTCGGGTCTGGTACGGCCGGCGCGCGGGCCACGCCGACGCCTGGCAGTTCCCGCAGGGCGGCGTCGACGACGGCGAGGATCTGGAGACCGCCGCACGGCGCGAGCTGGCCGAAGAGGCGGGCGTGGTGTCGGTAGAACCGCTGGCGCGGGCGGAGCGGTGGATCGCCTACGACTTTCCGCCTGAGACTTCGGGCTCGAAGATCGCGCGCGACTGGAAGGGCCAGAAGCAGGCCTGGTTCGCCTATCGTTTTACCGGCGACGAGGCGGAGATCGATCTTCTGGCCCACGGCGAGCCGGAGTTCGACGCCTGGCGCTGGGGGCGTCTCGACGACGCGCCCCAACTGATCGTGCCGTTCAAGCGGGCGGCCTATCAGGCGGTGGTGAAGGCCTTCGCCCACCTGGCCGCCTGAGGCGCGCGCGTCACTCCGCCGGGCGGACCATGGCCGTGCCAGCCTCGACCTTCGCCCGTTCGGCGGCCAGGGCTTCCGGCGACAGCGGCACCAGGCCGCGATCCTGCAGATAGCCGCCGGACGCGGCCGAGGCGTCGGACAGGAAGGCCTGCACGAACTCGTTCAGGCCGGGCGTGACGCCGATGTGGGCCTTCTTGACGTAGATGAACAGGCTGCGGGCCAGGGGATAGCTGCCGTTCGAGATGGTCTCGAACGTCGGAGCCACGCCGTCGATGGCGGCGGGCTTCACCGAGTTCAGGTTCTGCTCAAGGAAGGAATAGCCGAATACACCGAGCGACCCGGGGGTGCGGGTCAGGGTCTGGACCATGGCGTTGTCGTTCTCGCCGGCGTCGATCCAGGCGTTGTCCTCGCGCAGGGTGTGGGCCAGGGCCTCGAACCGGTCCTCGTCCGACGCCTGGATGCCGGCGGCGGCCGGCACGGCCTCGGCGCCCGGCGTCATGCCCAACTCCAGGAAGGCGTCGCGGGTGCCCGAGGTGGTCGGCGGGCCGTAGACCTGGATGCGCTGATCGGGCAGGGCGGGGTTCACCTGGGTCCAGGTGGTGTTCGGGTTGGCGATGAACTGGCCGTCGGCGCCGGGGACCTCCTTGGCGAGCCCGAGGTAGAGGTCCTGGATGCGGAAGTCGAAGTCGCCGCCGTTCCGGGCCGTGGCCACGACGATGCCGTCATAGCCGATCTGGATCTCGATGATGTCGGTGACGCCGTTCTCGGCGCACAGGTCGAACTCCGAGGCCTTCATCGGGCGAGAGGCGTTGGCGATATCCGGGGTGGAGGGGCCGACGCCAGAGCAGAAGGCCTGGATGCCACCGCCGGTGCCCAGGCTCTCGACCCGGGGCGCGGCGCCGCCCGAGGTGCGCTGGAAGTTCTCGGCCACGCGCGAGGTGAAGGGAAACACGGTCGAGGAGCCGGCCGCCCAGATGGCGTCACGCGGGCCCTGGCCGCCGCCGGCTTGCGGGCCGCAGGCGGCCAGAAGGGCGGTCGCCGCCACGGCGAGGATCAGCGGGGTCTTCATGGGTCGATCTCCAGCCCGAAAGGTCGCGCGACAAGCGCGGGCGTTCGCTTGCGTCCGCCGTTAGCAAGCGCCCATGACGCGCCTGAGACGGCTTTATGACGGATTGATTACGGCCGGGCGAGGGGCGGTGACCAGGGACCAGGAGCCCGGGTCAGCCGTATCCGCCTCCCCGGCGAAGGCCGGGGTCCAGGGCCGCGAGGGCGGCGGTTCGAGGCATCTCACGCAAGCTTTTCTGGGCCCCGGTCTTCGCCGGGGACACGGGGGGAGTCATGGCGGACCGCGTTTTCTCGCCAGGGCGGCCTGGCGGCGGCGGTCGGCGCGGGTTTGTGGTTTCGGAGAGTCCAGTCTGTCCAGTTTGTCCATTTCGGGGGCCGGAGGCGGCGTGGTCGCGGGAGCGGGGGCGCGGTCGGTCCGGGCGGCGGCGAGGACGGCCTGGGCGTGGGCCTGAATGGAGCGGGAGACGTGGGTCGCGTCGTCGAGGCGTTCGGCGCTGTCGCGGCGGGCGCGCCGCGAGCGGGCGGCGTCCAGGCGATCGGCTTCGCGCTCGGCGGCCATGATCTGG
>CAXBPJ010000316.1:0-3138 GCA_963977325.1 uncultured Brevundimonas sp.
CGCGCACGGTCATCGACCCCAGTCTTTGCCAGTGAGGTGGCGTTAGGAGCGCCTGCCGTCGAAGAGTTTCAAGCTGTCTGCCCCACCGCCCGAATCTCCGACTGGACACCCGCCGGCGACCCGCTAAAGGTCCGGCGATGGAGTCCCGCACATCCCGTCGCTGGAACGCTTTCAGGCGGTTCCTGACCACCCGATCGCCCTATCGCAGCGTGCTGGCCCTGGCCGGGGCGGCGATCGTGCTGCTGATGGCGGTTAACCTGACCACCTTCTTCATGATCCAGCGGGTGGCCGATGAGAACGCGCGGGTCGATCACACCCAGGAGGTTCGCACCACGGCGCGCGAGGTGCTGGCCTGGGTGCTGGACGCCGAGACCAGCCAGCGCAGTTTCCTGCTGACCGGTCGCGCCGACTATCTGACCAACTACGAGCGGGCGACCGAAATCCTGCCGGAGCGGCTGAACGCCCTGGTCGGACTGACGCTGGACAATCCCGATCAGAATGCTCGGGCCGAACTGATACGCGGGCTGGCCGAGGAGCGGGTGGCTGTGCTGCAGACCGCCATGGACATGGCGCGGGCCGGCCGCAGCGCGGACGCTCTGGCCGTCGTGCGCCGGGGCCAGGGCGCCGAGCTGATGGTTCAGCTGCGCGACGAAATCAGCGTGCTGGACAGCCAGGAGCGCGCCCTGCTGCGCCGGCGGACGGAGCAGTCGGAGGGAACCTCGCGCTCGACCGTCTATATCAATGCGGCGGCGGGGCTGCTGATCCTGATGATGGCGGGGATGATCTTCGTCATCCTGAGGCGGTTCATCGGCGACCTCGCCGAAGCGCGCGACGAGGTGGCGGCGGCCAACGCCGGGCTGGAGGACAAGATTCGCGCGCGGACCGGCGCGCTGAGCCGGGCCAATGAGGAAATCCAGCGCTTCGCCTATATCGTCAGCCACGACCTGCGCGCGCCGCTGGTCAATGTCATGGGCTACACCTCCGAGCTGGACCAGGCCGGCAAGGCCATGACGCGGCAGGTGGAGACGATCGAGGCAAAGGCGCCCGATCTGGTCGACGAGGACGCCCGTCTGGCGGTGCGCGAGGACATCCCCGAGGCCATCGGATTCATCCGCGCCTCGACCGAAAAGATGGATAGGCTGATCAACGCCATCCTCAAACTGTCGCGCGAGGGCAGAAAGACCCTGGCTCCCGAACCGCTGGACATGACGGCCCTGTGCCAGAAGATCGCCGACAGCGTGCAGCATCAGACGTCCGAGGCGGACGCGGAGATACAGGTCGCCGACCTGCCGACGATCGAGAGCGACCGGCTGGCGATCGAGCAGATTTTCGGCAATCTGATCGACAATGCGGTCAAGTATCTGGACACCGGACGGCCGGGCCTGATCACGGTCGGCGGGCGCGAGACGGCCGGCGGCTGGGTCGAGTACGACATCACCGACAACGGTCGCGGCATCTCGGATCGTGACCACGAGCGCATCTTCGAGCTGTTCCGCCGCTCGGGTCGCCAGGACCGGCCGGGCGAGGGCCTGGGCCTGGCCTTTGTCCGCAACAGCGTGCGGCGGCTTGGCGGGACCATCGATATCGAGTCCGAGCTGGGTAAGGGCTCGACTTTCCGTCTGAAATTTCCGAAACGCCTAGTCCTCGCGTCGGGGGAGGAGTTCCAGTGACCAACAATCCGGTGAAGATCGTCATGGTCGAGGACGACCATGGCCACGCCAAGCTGATCGAGAAGAACATCCGGCGGGCGAACATCGCCAACGAGATCCTGCATTTCGCGGACGGCGGGTCGGCGCTTGATTGCCTGTTCTCGGAAGACGGACCGTGCAACGGGCCGCTGCTGATTCTGCTGGACCTCAACCTGCCGGACATGTCGGGCACCGACATCCTGGCCAAGGTCAAGGGCGACGAACGTCTGCGCCGCGCGCCGGTGGTGGTGCTGACCACGACCGACGACAAGGTCGAGATCCAGCGCTGCTACGACCTGGGCTGCAACGTCTACATCACCAAGCCCGTCGACTATGAGAGCTTCGCGGGGGCCATCCGCCAGCTCGGCCTGTTCCTGTCGGTGATGCAGTCGCCGGACATCGACTAGGCCGCCGATGACCGGCAACGCCAGACGGCTGCTCTATATCGACGACGACGCCGGGCTGTGCCGCCTGGTGCAGAAGGACCTCGCCCGTCACGGCTGGGACGCGACCTGCGCGCATGATGGAGACGCGGGTCTGGCCAAGCTGCACGCCGGCGAGAGCTATGACGCCGTGGCCCTGGATCACTTCATGCCGGGCCGGGAAGGGCTGGACGTTCTGCCTGATATCCTCAAGGTCGAGGGCGCGCCGCCGGTCGTCTATGTGACTGGGGCGGAGGAGGGGCGCATCGCCGTCGCCGCTCTGCGCGCGGGCGCGGCCGACTATGTCATCAAGGACATCACCGAGGACTTCTTCTCCCTGCTGCGCGCCGCCGTCGAGGACGCCGTCGAGCGCCGCTCGCTGCAGCGCGCCAATGAGCGGGCCCAGGACGAGGTGCGCATGGCCCGCGACCGCGCCGAGGCCATGCTGAAGGAGGTCAACCACCGGGTCGGCAACTCGCTGCAGCTGGTGTCCAGCTTCATGTCGCTGCAGCAGCGGCACCTGGCCGACGAGGGCGCCCGCGCGGCGCTGCGCGAGGCGCAATCGCGGATCGAGGCCGTGGCCCACGTGCACCGGCGGCTCTACACCTCGTCGGACATGGCGACCGTGGCCATGGACGAATATCTGGCCGGGCTGATCGATGAGCTGGGCAAGTCGCTGAGCGCCGACGGGGCGGGACCCCAGCTGTTCCTCGAGGCCGATCCCATGCGGGTCAACACCGACCAGGCGGTGTCCCTGGGCGTCGTGGTCACCGAGCTGGTCACCAATGCGGTGAAATACGCCTATGGCCCGGGGGAGAGCGGCGAGATTCGGGTGATCCTGAAGCCCGACACCGACGGCCGGGCGCTGCTGATGGTCGAGGACGACGGTCCCGGCATTGTCGAGGCCGAGCAGCCGCGCGGCACCGGCCTGGGCTCCAAGATCGTCGCGGCCATGGCCTCGGGCCTGCGCTCGGCGGTGGAGTTCGATCCCGAGCACAAGGGGTGCCGGGCCCGGCTCGCCTTCGACC
>CAXBPJ010000317.1:0-3132 GCA_963977325.1 uncultured Brevundimonas sp.
GCGCGGCCGTGATCTCGGTCGGCGCGCTTACGCACTCGGCGCCGGCTCTGGATGTGGGGCTGGACGCGGCGTCCTGACGGGCGCCGACGCCGTGCGCCGTGCGAACCAACGGGCCTGGATGACACGCTGGATCGGGTCGTCGATCCACTGGTGGTAGGCCGCGCCCAGCGCGACGGCGAACAGAACCCCGCCGCTCCAGACACCCCACATCGCCAGATCCGAGTGCGCCACGGGCGCCGCCAGCCAGGCCACGACGTCGAACCAAAGCGCGCCGGCGATGGTGTGGGTCATGAACAGCGAAAAGCTCATCTTCGCCGCCCACTCCGCGCCCGGCAGCGGTCGGGTCACCGGCGCCGCGCCGCAGCCGATGATGATGCCGCAGATGGCCAGGATGTTGATCATGTCGGGCCCGACCGCAGCCGCGTTGGCCAGCAATACGGCGCCCGAGCCGAAACCGAAGATCCGGGAAAGGGGCGCCCCCAGACGCCCAGTCTGGACGATCCTGGCGATGCAGAGCCCGACCAGGAACAGCGGCGCGGCCCGGAACAGGCACCACTCAAAGCCCAGGCTGAATTGATCCTGACCCAGGAACGCGAGGCTGAGCACCTCGGCGGCGAGGAGGACGCCAAGCCCGGTCAGCGCGGCCATCCAGGGCGAGCCGAGACGCACGAACACCCGTCGCCACAGCATCGGAAAGAACAGGTAGCAGACCAGCAGGGCCGAGATGGTCCATGACGGGATGTTCCACTCGCCGCCCCCCTGCCCGAAGGCGTGCAGAAGGAAGATCTGGGCCGGCAGATCGGCGAGATCGAAGCGCCCTTCATTGGCGGCGTGGAAGCCCATAACGCCGCCCAGCATCACCATGACGACCAGAGCCCCGAGGGTGAACAGGTGCGTGGGATAGCAGCGCGCGAACCGCTTGAACCAGAAGCGCCCCAGCCGCAGTCGGCCCGAGGCGACCGCGCCACCATAGGCCTTGGCCAAAACGAAGCCCGACAGGATCAGGAAGAAGTCGGTCGCCAGGTAGCCTCGGTCCAGAAAGCCGTGAAGGCTACGCAGGGCGAAGGGCGCCTCGTCGCCGAAGTGGAAAACCACGACGAACAGGGCGGCGGCGAAGCGCAGGGCGTCGAGCGCGCCGCCCCGCGATCGGGCGGGGTCGGAAGATCGGGGGGAGCCGGCGGAAAGGGCAGACATGGGGAGACGTCCGGGCGACGGCGTTCGGAAACGGAACACCTGCCGTCGGACGTGCAACGCCCGCGCCTGAGACGCGGGCGTTGGGTTAGCGAAACCTTAAGGGAAACCGGAGGTTGGCGAACGGGAGCCGTGGCGCCGACTTCGGGTCAGCGCGTCTCGGCGGCCGTTGCGTCCCGGACCGGCGCCGAAGGCGTCGGCGAGGCCGCGCGGGGCGTCGGGGGCTCGGCCTGGGCGCGGACATCGTCGGTGGTCAGCCCTTCCTTGGCCAGTACCGCGGTGTAGGCCACGGCCTGACCTGCCTGGCGCACGGCCTCCGTCGGATCGAGGCTGGCCATGACCATTTCAGGCTGTTGGGGCGCGCTGGAGGGCTGGGCCGCGTAGCTGAAGGTCGCCGCCGAACCACGGCGTCCGCCGAAGCGGTAGAAGACGTGCGAGCCGACCTGATTGACCCGCACCAGGCTGTTGCGCCAGCCGGGCGCCACGGCGGTGGTGTGGAAGTGGGTGGCGGCGCCGACGCCGTTGAAGACCGAACCATCCAGGGCGCTGGAGGCGACGCGGCGGGCGCGGTTCCAGGCCGCCTGATTGACGCGCCCCTTCATGACGCCGCTGCAGGTAAAGCTGAACTGGCAGCCGGTGCGGCGGTTCGACCCTTGAAAGACGACGGCGCAGACGCTCTTGGGGAAGGCCGGGTGGCGGGCGCGGTTCAGAACAACCTGGGCCACGGCCTTCATGCCGTCCGAACCCTCGCCACGGGCCTCGTAATAGACGGCCTGAGTGAGGCACTCGAGATCGCGCGACGAGTCCAGCGCCGAGGCCAGGCGGAACGGGCTGACGCCTTCGACGCTACCCAAGGCCCGAGATTGACCGTCGCGACGCAGCGATTCGAGACGGGCGGCGATCAGGACAGCCTGACGATCACGCTGGGCGTCTCCGGCGACGGTGTAGGGATCGTGGCGGCGCGCGATCGAGAGCGCGCTTTCGTTGAGGCCGCCGGCCGCGGCGGCCAGGGCCTCTTCCGAGAAGCCCGCGGCGGTGACGCCGTCCAGTTTCGAGGCTTGCGCCCGCACTTCACTGCTGCGGGCCACCGATCCGCCGAGGTAGGCGCAGCCGGCGGTCAGCCCGATCAGGGCGCCGAAGGCGGCGGCGAACATCCAGGGGGCGGGCGTGGGGGCCTTCAAGCCAGCAGGAAGACCGACAGCGCGCGCCATGGAGCGCGGATCGTTGGAAGCGGACAACAGGAGAACTCTCGGCGACAGGGGCCAGCGCGCCCCTTATTCACCCGTCGGCCGGCTCTCTCTCGGAGCCTGAAACCACCGTCGGGGCAGTCGATACGTCGTTATGCGAACCCATCGAAGCCGGGGCTTAAGCCAGAGGTTTATGGCCTGAACGTGGCGGGTCGGCAAGACTTGTGTGCGCTGCAGCAAAACGCCGCATGGCTTTTCGCCGGGGCGCCCTTCCGTTGCATGAAGCATGCCCTTCCGGCGGCTCGGGCCCGCCGACAGGGATCAGAACGGATAGACGATCGGGATCACGATCATGGCCGCGATCCAGGTGATCAGGTTCAGCGCGATCCCCACCCGCACGAAATCCAGATAGCTGTACCCGGCCATCTGATAGACCAGCACATTCGTCTGATATCCGAACGGCGTGGCGAAGGCCGCCGACGCCGCCATCATCACGCAGATCAGGAAGGGGCGCGGATCAACCCCGAGGGACTCCGCAAGCGCCACCGCCACCGGCGTGACAAGCACCGCGACGGTGGCATTCGACAAAAGTTCGGTGGCGAACAGGGTCACACCATAGAGGATGATCAATGCCCCTAACGGACCCAGCGGCTCGGACAACAGGATGAGTTGCTCGGCGCCGGTGCTGGCCAGCCCGGTGACCTCCAGGGCGATCCCGATCACCACCATGCCGGCGATCAGCAAAAGGATCTCC
>CAXBPJ010000318.1:0-3106 GCA_963977325.1 uncultured Brevundimonas sp.
GGGAGACACCCGCGAGGGTCAGCACCACCTGGCCCCCGGCCCCGGCCTCGACCAATGTGCTGCGCCGTTCCAGGCGAACCCTGAGGTCGCGGCCGCCAGAACCACCGCGAACGCGATCAGGCCGGCGAGCCCGGCCAGGGCGCGCCGGCGTCTGGGCTCGGCGCCCCGGACGGCCTGAAACACGAACAACACTTCGACGAATACTCACGCCAGATTCTTGGTGCGGTTCGCAGAGTGCGCCCAACAGGGTTTGCGAGCGGTTAAGGATGAGCGCCTTTCCATTCCTCGCCGGCGTGACTATGTTGGCCGCGACCGATGGCCGCCTGTGGCGCGCCGCTGGTCATCTTATCCGCCTGATTTCGCGGGTCGGCCGGGCTTTCCGACGATTCGCCAGTCCTGGCAGCGCGGGCTCCGATGTGGGTCCGACGCGCCGAAAGAACGAACCCGAACTCGATGGGCCCTATCCCCAGCCTCTCCGCCTCCGTCCAAAGCGCCCCCGGCGCCGGACGCGGAGCCGTCGCCCGCGCGCAGGCGCCAAGCGACCGGATGCTGGACACGGCCCCTTCTCAAACATCATCGGCGAGCCGCCCCCTCCTCCCCGCGAGGACGAGGCCCGGCGCGCCTGGAGATCGCCTACATGTCCAAGACCATGCTTATCGATGCGGCGCACGCGGAAGAAACCCGCGTGGCCATCGTGGACGGCCGCCAGGTCGAAGAATTCGACTTTGAATCCACGGCCCGCCGCCAGCTGCGCGGCAATATCTATCTCGCCAAGGTCACCCGGGTAGAACCCAGCCTACAGGCCGCCTTCGTCGAATACGGTGGCAACCGCCACGGCTTCCTGGCCTTCAACGAGATCCACCCCGACTATTACCAGATCCCGGTCGCCGACCGCGAAGCCATCATGGCCGAAGCGGATGAGGAGAACGGGGACGAGCCGCTGGACCGCGAGAGCGCCGATGACGAGGCCGAGGGCGGCCCCGCCGAAGAGGAGCGTCTGAAGCGTCGCCTGATGCGGCGCTACAAGATCCAGGACGTCATCAAGCGCCGCCAGATCCTGCTGGTCCAGGTCGTCAAGGACGAGCGCGGAGCCAAGGGCGCGGCCCTGACCACCTGGCTGTCGCTGGCCGGCCGCTACTGCGTGCTGATGCCCAACACCGGCAAGGGCGGCGGCATTTCGAGGAAGATCACGCAGGCGACCGACCGCAAGCGCCTGAAGGCGGCGGCGGCGTCGCTGGACGTGCCGCGCGGCATGGGCCTGATCATCCGCACGGCGGGCGCCAAGCGCACCAAGGCCGAGATCAAGCGCGACTACGACTATCTGCTGCGTCTGTGGGAGACGATCCGCGAGACGACGCTGAAGTCCAACGCCCCCTCGATGATCTATGAGGAGGAGAACCTGGTCCGGCGCGCGGTGCGCGACATGTTCGACAAGGACTTTGACGGCATCCAGGTCGACGGCGAGCAGGGCTGGCGAGAGGCGCGCGACTTCATGCGCGTGCTGATGCCGTCCCAGGCCAAGAAGGTGCATCTGTACAGAGGCGCTACGCCGCTGTTCGCCTCGCACAAGATCGAAGAGCTGCTGAACCAGATCCACCAGCCGGTGGTACCGCTGAAGTCCGGCGGATATCTGGTCATCAACCAGACCGAGGCGCTGGTCGCCATCGACGTCAACTCAGGCCGGGCGACCAAGGAGCGCGGCATCGAACAGACCGCGCTGAAGACCAATCTGGAAGCCGCGGTCGAGGCCGCGCGTCAGTTGCGCCTGCGCGACCTGGCCGGGCTGATCGTCATCGACTTCATCGACATGGATGAAGGCAAGAACAACCGCGCCGTCGAGAAGGTGCTGAAGGACGCGCTGGCCGGCGACCGGGCCCGCATCCAGATGGGCCGGATCTCGGAATTCGGCCTGATGGAGATCAGCCGCCAGCGCCGTCGCCTGGGGGTGATCGAGGGGGCGACCGAGCCTTGCCCGCACTGCCAGGGCGCCGGGCGCATCCGCTCGGCCGAGAGCGCGGCCCTGACCACCTTGCGGGCGGTGGACATCGAGGCGGGCAAGGGCGGCGCGGGATGTGTGGTGCTGAGGGTGTCGACGGCGGTGGCGCTGTTCATCCTGAACCACAAGCGTGACTATCTGCAGCGTCTGCAGGCGCGGAAGGGGCTGAAGGTCATCGTCCAGATCGACGACAGCCTGGCCCAGGCCGAGCACGTCATCGAGCGCACCGAGACGGACGAGGAGTTCGTGGCGCCGGAGGCCTTCGACGACCTGCCCGTCGATGATTTCGACGATACGGCCATTGAGGACGAGGCCGAGGAGGACGAGGACAACACCGTCGAGGCGGAGGGCGAGGCCTCCGACGACGAGGACGATGATCAGGAGCGCGGCGAGCGTCGCGGCCGGGGCCGTCGTCGCCGCCGTCGCGGTGGGCGCGACGAAGACGCGGGGGCTTCAGAGGCGGGCGATGACGACGGCGCGTCCGGCGCCGCCGACGATGTCGAGGCGCGGGATGATGACGAGGACGGCGGGCGCCGCCGTCGGCGCGGTCGCCGGGGGGGGCGGCGGGTCCGCGAGGACGTGGCCCGCGAGCGCGACCATTACGGCTGGGTGCGGGCGCGCACGCCGTCGCTGGACGATCCCTATGTGTGGTTCGATCCGCTGGATCCTCAGGGCTCGGTGAGCCCGACCCGGGCGGACGCCGCGCCGGCGGACGGCGAGTCGATTTCTGGTGTCCAGACCGAGGATCGCGGCGAAGGCGGCGGACGCTCGCGTCGTCGCCGTCGCGGACGCGGTCGTGGGCGGGATCGTCATAACGGCGAGGACATCGACCAGGCGCCGCTGGATCACGAGACCAAGGTCGAGACCCGCGCCGTGGCTGAAGGCATGCCGGCCGAGGCCCTGCCGGCCGAACGCCCCATCGCGGTCGAGGCCTCTGAGGCCGAAGCGCCGCGCCGCCGTCGGGTGCGTCGCAAGCCCACGGCCGACGTGGCCGCGACCGAGGTCGGCGAAGCGGTCGAGCTGGACGTCACGCCCGTCGAGGCGGCGGTCGAACGCGAAGAGGCCGTCCCGCACGAGCCCGCGACGGAAGCGGCCACCGGGTCCGCGGCC
>CAXBPJ010000319.1:0-3083 GCA_963977325.1 uncultured Brevundimonas sp.
CCCGCCTCTGACGTCGGAGGCCGCCCATGTCCGATCCCGAACTCTATCGCGTCCCAGCCGGCCTCGCCGCGCGCGCTCATATGGACCGCGGGGCCTATGAGGCGGCGCGGATCGAGGCCCGGGAGAGGCCAGAGGCCTTCTGGGCCGAGAAGGCGGACCGTCTGGACTGGATCACGCGCCCGACGCGCATCAAGGATGTCAGCTTCGACAAGGCCGACTTCCGCATCCGCTGGTTCGACGACGGCGTCCTGAACGCCTGTTTCAACTGCCTCGACCGCCACCTGCCCCAGCGCGCCGACGACCGCTCCATCCTATGGGAGGGCGACGATCCCGCCCAGTCCGGCCACCTGACCTATGCCGAGTTGCACCGCGAGGTGTGCCGCATGGCCAATGTGCTGAAGGGACTGGACGTCAACAAGGGCGACCGGGTCACGATCTACATGCCGATGATCCCGGCGGCCGCCGTCGCCATGCTGGCCTGCGCGCGGATCGGAGCGGTCCATTCAGTGGTGTTCGGCGGCTTCTCGCCCGACAGTCTGGCCGGCCGCATCGAGGATTGCGGCTCCCGGATCGTCATCACAGCCGACGAGGGCCTGCGCGGCGGCAAGCGGGTGCCGCTGAAGGCGAATGTCGACGCGGCGCTGGAGAAGGTGTCGGTCGACCATGTGCTGGTGGTCTCTCACACCAACGCCGACATCGCTTGGGTCGAAGGGCGCGACGTCCGTTACGGCGAGGCCAAGCAGGGTGTCGGCGACGACTGCCCGTGTGAGCCGATGAGCGCCGAGGATCCGCTGTTCATCCTCTACACCTCGGGCTCAACCGGAAAGCCCAAGGGCGTGCTGCACACGACCGGCGGCTATCTGTTCTGGGCCGCCTGGACCCACGAGCTGGTGTTCGATTATCGGCCCGGCGAGGTGTTGTGGTGCACCGCCGACGTCGGCTGGGTCACGGGCCACAGCTACGTCGTCTATGGGCCGCTGGCCAACGGCGCGACGACCCTGATGTTCGAGGGCGTGCCCAATTATCCCGACAACCGCCGCTTCTGGCAGGTGGTGGACAAGCACAAGGTCGAAATCTTCTACACCGCCCCCACAGCCCTGCGCGCGCTGATGCGCGACGGCGACGCCCCTGTGAAGGCCACGTCGCGGGCGTCCCTGCGCCTGCTCGGCACGGTCGGCGAACCGATCAATCCGGAGGCCTGGCGCTGGTACCACGAGGTGGTCGGGGACGGCCGCCTGCCGATCGTCGACACCTGGTGGCAGACCGAGACCGGGGGCATCCTGGTCTCCCCCTTGCCCGGCGCCACCGATCTTAAGCCCGGGTCGGCGACCAAGCCTCTGCCTGGCGTCGAGCTTCAGCTGGTGGACGCCGAGGGCCGGGTGCTGAAGGGGGCGACATCCGGCAATCTGGTCATCACGGACAGCTGGCCGGGCCAGATGCGGACCGTCTATGGCGACCCGCAGCGCTTCTTCGACACCTATTTCTCGGCCTATCCGGGCAAGTATTTCACCGGCGACGGCTGTCGGCGCGACGAGGACGGCTATTACTGGATCACCGGCCGGGTCGATGACGTCATCAATGTCTCGGGCCATCGCATGGGCACGGCCGAGGTGGAGTCAGCCCTGGTGCTGCACGACGACGTGGCCGAGGCCGCCGCGGTCGGCTTCCCCCATGACATCAAGGGCCAGGGCATCTGGGCCTATGTGACGCTGAATCAGGGCGTCGAGGCGACCGACGACCTGCGCCGCGCCCTGATCCAGCATGTCAGGAAGGAGATCGGCCCGATCGCCGCGCCCGACGTGATCCAGTGGGCGCCGGGCCTGCCCAAGACCCGTTCGGGCAAGATCATGCGCCGCATCCTGCGCAAGATCGCCGAGGGCGAGACCGGTGCGCTGGGCGACACCTCGACCCTGGCAGATCCAGGGGTGGTCGACGATCTGGTGGCCGGCCGGCCGGGCTGACGGCCCGGCCGCGCCTAGGACCAATCGACATTCAGGCTTTACCCCGCCGGTCCGATGCGATGTCAGGCGCATTGCCCTTGATCGCCGTCATCGATCCGACGATCCAGCCGCGCTGAAGGCGAATTCGGAGCGCCTGGATGCTCGGGTCGAGCCCGAGCATGACGGCGATGGGGGTGAAAGCCTCATTGCGCCCCCCGACGCTGAACGTTCGGCTGAATGTCGATTGGTCCTAGCCCAGGCTGTAGTAGGTCGGCGATCCCGGGCCCACCGGCAAGCCCAGGCCGAACACCCAGACGAAGAACAGGAGCGCCCAGCCGATGGTGAAGAAGATCGAATAGGGCAGCATCATCGCGATCATGGTGCCGATTCCGACATTTCGGTCGTAGCGCACCGCCCAGGCCAGGATCAGGCCGAAATAGCTCATCATCGGGGTGATGATGTTGGTGGTCGAATCTCCGATCCGGTAGGCGGTGGCGATCAGTTCGGGCGAATAGCCGACCAGCATCAGCATGGGCACGAAGATCGGCGAGGTCATCGCCCACTGGGCCGAGGACGAACCGATGGTCAGGTTCACCAGGCAGCAGATCAGGATGAAGCCGATGAAGATGGCCGGCCCGGTCAGGCCGCTGGCCTCCAGGAAGTTGGCTCCCGTCACCGCCGTCAGGGCCCCGATGTTCGACCAGCCGAAGAAGGCCACGAACTGAGCCGCGAAGAAGACGATCACGACATAGAGGCCCAGGGTCGAGATCGCCGAGGACATGCCGTCGATGACGTCCTTGTCGTTCTTCATCGTGCCCGCCACGCGCCCGTAGGCGAAGCCCACGACGATGAAGAACAAGAAGATCCAGGTGACGAAGCCGGTAAAGAACGGCGACCTGAGCCGGTCTCCGGTCTCAGGGTCCCTCAGCAGCGCACCCTCCGGCCACAGGGTGAGGGCCATCACCGCGAACAAGGCCAGCATGGCCAGGCCGGCCGCCCACAGCCCCTTCTTCTCCTTCGCCTCAAGCGGGTTCAGCGACGATCCCTTGAGTACTTCGGGATCGGCCACCTTCGGATCGTAGGGTCCGATCTTGGGCTCGACGATATAGGTGCTGACCAGCGTGCCGATCAGGGCGATCATCG
>CAXBPJ010000320.1:0-3078 GCA_963977325.1 uncultured Brevundimonas sp.
AATCCCTACAGAGGAGGGGCGGCGGCGCGTCGTCGTTGAATGGATGCGGCCGGTCCGTGACCGTGGAGACTGGCGTTGCGACTGGACCATTCATTGGCCGGGTTGGGATGCGGAGCGCAAGTATGCGTTCGGCGTGGACTCGACGCAGGCTCTTCTGCTGGCGATGGCTATGGTCGGCGCCGTGTTGAAGGACGCCGAAGCGACATGGCTGGACAGCCGCGAATTGGGGTTGCCGCCAATTGGGGGCCGGAACCCGTCTCCTGAGGTTGCCGAATGACAGTGGCGCCCATCAAGTCCGTCCTGATCGTCGGCGGCGGCACGGCCGGGGGGATGGCGGCGGCGGCGATCAAGCAGGCGGTGGGGCCTCACGCCCAGGTGAAACTGGTCGAATCGGCCGACATCGGCATCGTCGGGGTGGGGGAGGCGACCGTACCGACAATCCGCGACTTCAACGCCCTGATCCGCCTGGACGAGGCGGAGTTCATGCGTGAGACCAAGGCGACGCTGAAGCTGGGCATCCAGTTCAACGGGTGGGGAAGGAAGGACAGCGCCTATTTCCATCCATTCGGCGTCTATGGGCCGGGACCGACGCTGAGCGAGTTTCCCCAGACCTGGATGACCTTGCGGGCGCGGGATCAGGCCGAGCCGCTGGAGGCCTATTCGGTCTGCGCCGAGGCGGCGCGGCAGGGCCGGGTGGGCCGTCAGGAACGCGATCCGCGCTCGCCCTATGGCGGCCTGGTCAGCGCCTATCATTTCGACGCCGTCCTCTACGGCCAGTATCTGCGAAAGGTCTGCGCCGGGCGGGACGTCGAGCGGATCGAGGGCAAGATCGTCGAGGTGGTCCAGCGGCCCGAGGATGGCTTCGTCGACCATGTGCGGCTGGAGGACGGGCGCACGCTGGCAGCCGATCTGTTCATCGACTGCACCGGCTTTCGCGGACTGCTGATCGAGGGGGCGCTGAAGGCCGGCTATGACGACTGGTCGCACTGGCTGCCGATGAATCGAGCCCTGGCCGTGCCCTGCGCCAAGGTGGGACCGGTGACGCCCTATACGACCTCCACCGCCGAGGCGGCCGGCTGGCGCTGGCGGATCGCCCTGCAGCACCGCACAGGGAATGGCTATGTGTATTGCGCCGACCTGATCGAAGAGGAGGAGGCGCGGCGGGTGCTGCTGGACAGTCTGGACGGTGAGGCGCTGGCCGAACCGCGACTGCTGTCCTTCACGACCGGCAAGCGGCGCAAGTTGTGGGACCGGAACGTGGTGTCTCTGGGCCTGTCGTCGGGGTTTATCGAGCCGCTGGAATCGACCTCGATCCACCTGATCCAGGTGGGGCTGTACCGTCTGTTGCAGCACTGGCCGGACGCGAGCTTCAGCCCGGTCAACATCGATAGCTACAACCGGCGGCTGGACCGCGAAATCGCCCAGGTGCGCGACTTCGTCATCCTCCACTACCACGCGACCCTGAGGGACGATTCCGAGCTGTGGCGGCGGGTGGCGACCATGCCGATCCCCGACACCCTGGCCGAGCGGGTGGAGGCCTTTCGCGATCGCGGCATCCTCTATCCGGTGGCGGCCGACGAGTATTTCCAGCCGACCTCCTGGCTGGCCGTGATGGCGGGCCAGGGGCTGACGCCGCGCGCGCCGAACCCACTGTACGCCTATCAAGACATGGCGCGCACGGCGGCGCAGTTCGATGGTCTGAAGGCCGCCTTCGCCGAGGCCGCGGCCCGCCTGCCGACCCACGAGGACTTCCTGAAATCACAACGAATGTGGGCCTGAGACTAGCGAAATCTCAGCGAATGGCCTATTCTGACTACAGCTAGTCAGGATTTTTCCATGCGGCAGATCGGCGTCCTCCAGGCCCGCACCGATTTCTCGGCCATTGTCGCCGAGGTCGAGCGCACGGGTGAACCCGTCACCGTCACGCGCCACGGTCGACCGGCCGTGCGGATCGTGCCGGCTGCCCCTGCAGCCGACACGGTCCGGTCTCGTCAGGCGACGGCCGAGCGCATGCTGGCACGGTTGAATGCCAGCGAAGCCTCTCCTCGCCCTTCCGCAGCTGAGGCGGAGGCGGAAATGCATGACCTGCTCGATCACGATCGGCTGGACCGATGGTCATCGACGCTTCGGTCGCCATCGCCTGGTCGATTCCCACCCAACAGACAGGTTCGGCCTCCGCGTTTCTCGCGGAGCAGAGCGGCGGCGACTTGATCGCGCCTTGGTGCTTCGGCCTCGAAATACGCAATGCCCTGCTTAAGGCCGAGCGACGGAAGCTGACCAGCGCGGAAGCGAGCGCGGCGTCCGTTTCGGACCTGTTGCGGCTGGTCAGCCTGATCCCGCCGCCGCCGACCGATCATCTCGACGCCATCCAGGACTTGGCTCGGGGCGAGCGGCTAAGCCACTGCGATGCGCAATATCTGGACCTCGCCCTGGCCAGAGGCGCCGCCTTGGCCAGTCGGGACGGAGCGCTTCTGGAGGCGGCCGCGCGACTGGGCGTGGACGCGGTCGATCTGCGCGGCTAGCAACCGCGCCATGACGGAAGAGATCATCGCGCGAATCGAGTCCGGCGTCGGCCGTCTGACCCTGAACCGGCCCAAGGCCCTGCACGCGCTGAACCGGCCGATGTGCCTGGCCATGACCGAGGGGCTGCTGGCGTGGCGGGGTGACGAGGCGGTGGAGTCCGTGCTGATCGACCATGCGGGCGAGCGCGGCTTCTGCGCCGGGGGCGATATCCGCATGATCGCCGAGAGCGGGGCGGGGGACGCGTCGGAGGCCAAGGCCTTCTTCGACGCCGAATATAAGCTGAACGCCTTGCTGTTCGACTATCCGAAACCGGTGACGGCCATCGTCGATGGCATCGTGATGGGCGGCGGTGTCGGCATTTCGGAGCCCGCCGATGTCCGGATCGCGACGGAGCGGACGACCTTCGCCATGCCCGAGACGGGCATAGGACTGTTCCCCGATGTGGGCGGCGGCTGGTTTCTGCCCCGACTGGAGGGCGAGGTCGGGACCTGGATCGCTCTGACCGGGGCGCGTCTGAAGGCGGCCGACACGGTGGCGCTGGGCATCCACACCCAC
>CAXBPJ010000321.1:0-3076 GCA_963977325.1 uncultured Brevundimonas sp.
CTGACGGAGTCGCCGCCCGGTCGCGCCTGCGCCGCGAGACCGAAGTCCGGTCCCAGCTCCCCTATGCGCGCCATGTGAGCGACCACGTCGTCGCCCTCGATAGCGGCGCGCTCATGATGGTCTTCCAGGTCGCGGGCGCGAGTTTCGAGACAGCCGACGCGCGCGACCTCAACGACTGGCATCTCAAGCTGAACCAGGCGTGGCGAAACCTCGCCGACGAGCGGCTGGCGATCTGGCATCATATCGTCCGGCGGGAGGTTCACCCGGAGCCTTCCCGAGGCCATCGGTCGGCGTTCGCGGCCGGCCTGGTCGCCGACTACGACGCCCAGATGTCGAGCCGGCGGCTTTGGATCAACGAGCTGTTCGTCACCCTCGTGCTGCATCCCGGCCGGGACGGCGCCGACCGCGCCGCCGCCATGATCCGACGCCTGCGGCAGGCGCGTCGCGACGACGGCGAGGCGATGGTCACTCAGGTCCGCCGGCTCGAGGAGGCCGGTCGTGATCTGGCCCAGTATCTGGATCGCTACACGCCGCGCCGCCTGGGGCTGCACGAGCGCGGCGGTCTCTGGTTCTCGGAGCCTCTGGAAGTCGTGGGCCTGATCCTGACGGGACGACGCTCGCCGGCGCCGCTCGTCTACGGCCACCTCGGCGCGGCCGCCTATACGATCAGGGCGATCTTCGGCCGCGAAACCCTGGAGCTGCGGGGCGCGGCCAGCGAGCGTTTCGGGGGAATCCTCGCCATCAAGGAGTACCCGGCGACGACCCGCCCGGGCCTTTGGGATGCGCTGCTCAACGCCCGCTTCGGCTTCGTCATGTCGCAGTCCTTCGCCTTCCTGTCGAAGGCGGCGGCGCGCGCGGTGATGGAGCGCAAACAGAACCAGATGGTGTCGGCCCGGGACAGGGCCGGCTCCCAGATCGCCGGCCTGTCCGACGCCCTGGACGACCTGGTCAGCAACCGGTTCGTGATGGGCGAGCATCAGGCGTCGGTTCTGGTCCATGGCGACACCCCCGCCGCCCTGGCGGACCATCTGTCGAAGGCGCGCGCCATCCTCGCTGATTCCGGCCTGGTGGTGGCGCGCGAAGATCTGGGCCTGGAGGGGGCGTTCTGGTCGCAGTTTCCGGGGGTCTTCTCCCGCCGCACGCGACCGGCGGCGATCACCTCGCGCAACTTCGCGGCGCTGGCGCCCCTGCACGCCCACCCCGTCGGCAAGGCGGACGGCAACCACTGGGGTCCGGCGGTCGCCCTTTTGCGGACGACGGCCGGCTCGCCCTTCCACTTTAACTTCCACGTCGGCGACGTGGGCCACACCTTCATCTGCGGCCCGTCCGGGTCCGGCAAGACGGTTGTCCAGAACTTCATGCTGGCGCAGCTGGAGCGATTCGGCGCCCAGCAGATCTTCATCGACAAGGATCGCGGCGCGGAAATCTTCGTGCGGGCCAGCGGCGGAACCTATCTCACGCTTCGCAACGGCGAGCCGACGGGCTTCGCTCCCTTCAAGGCGCTCCCGCCGTCTCCAGGCAACCGGGCCTTCCTCGTCCGGCTGATCCGGACGCTGGTGGCCCGCCCCGACGAGACCCTGTCGGTGGCGCAGGCCCGGGCCATCGACGAAGGCGTCTCGGCGCTCGAGGCCTTGCCGCGCGAGCGGCGCTCCATCGCGGCCCTGCGAAGCCTTCTGGGTCAGGCGGACGCCGGCGGGATCGGCGCACGGCTGGAACGCTGGCAGAAGGGCGGCCCTCTCGGCTGGGTGCTCGACAACGACGAGGACGCGCTCAGCCTCGAGGCGCGCTTCGCCGGTTTCGACACGACCCACGTCCTGGATCACGACGAGGTCCGGACCCCGGCCATGCTCTACCTGTTCCACCGCATCACGGAGCGGGTCGATGGCCGTCGGCTGGTCCTGGACATCGACGAGTTCTGGAAGGTGCTGGGCGACGCCGCCTTCACCGATCTCGCCCAGGACGGGCTGAAGACCTGGCGCAAGCAGAACGCCTTCATGGTGTTCGGCACCCAGTCGCCGGCCGACGTCCTGCGCTCGCCGATCGCCCACGCCATCCTCGAGCAGTGCGCGACCCAGATCTTCCTGCCGAACGCCCACGGCCAGGCGCGCGACTATGTCGACGGCTTCGGGCTGACGCAGGAGGAATTCCGGCTCGTGCGCGAGGAGCTTACGCCGGAGTCCCACCGCTTCCTCGTCAAGCAGGGCCACGACAGCGTCGTCGTCGAACTGAACCTCGACGGCATGGACGACGCCCTGGCGATCCTGTCCGGTCGCGCCGGGACCGTCGGCCTGCTGGACCGCATCCGCGCCGAGGTGGGCGACGATTACGCGCTCTGGCGCGCCCCCTTCCACGCCCAAAGGAGAACGTCATGACTCTTCGCCCTCTGGCGTCGGCCGCCCTGGCCGGCGCTTTGCTGCTCGCCGGCCCCCCCGCCCAGGCCCAGCAGCTCGTCCACGACCCGCGAGCTCTCGGGCAGATGATCGAGGACGCCCGCACCAGCCTGCAGCAGCTTCAGGCCCTGCAGGCGCAGATCGAGGAGCAGCGGGCGCTCTTCGAGAGCCTCAACGACATCTCCGACGTCAACGGACTGGCTCAGGCGCTCGGCCTGCCCGAGGTTCGCAATCCCCTGCCCGACAGCCGGTCCCTGCGCGCCGCCGCCGAAGGCGATCTGTCGGCCCTTGGCGCCCTGGCCGAACGGGCCGGCGCGATCCGGCGCGAGACGCGCCTGTTCACCCCGCCCGCGGGCGAATTGTCCGCGGCTGACGCCTACTATCGCGACAGCCTGGAGCGGGCCGGAGCCCGAACGGCCCGGGATCTGGCGATCGGCGAGGCCGTGGGCCAAGCCTCGAACCGTCGACTCGAGGGGCTGGAGACGCTGCGCCGCGCCCTGGACACCGCGCCGAGCGCGCGGGCCGTGATGGATCTCGAGGCCCGGCTGGCGGCCGAACAGGCGCTCATCCAGAACGAGCAACTCCGCCTCCAGGGACTCGCCGTCACCCAGGCGGCCGAAGCCAGGCTGGAGGAGCAGAGAAGCCGCGAGCGCGCGGAGGCCGCCCGGGCAGCCCGGCAGGCGACC
>CAXBPJ010000322.1:0-3068 GCA_963977325.1 uncultured Brevundimonas sp.
GGCACCGCAAGCTCCGGCGCGCCGTGGGCGCGGGCCCATTCGCCGAGGCGGCCCAGTTCGGCGCCGGAGTTGTCGGTGACCAGGATCAGCCGCTCGCCTTTCCGGGCATCGGGCAGACTGACCACGGCGTGACGGTTGTCGGGCCAGACGGCGCTGGCCAAGCCTTCGACGGCGGCCAGGCTGACCATCTCGCCGCCGATCTTGGCGAAGCGCTTGGCGCGGCCGAGGATCTCGACATAGCGCTCGTCGTCCAGTTCGACGATGTCGCCGGTGTCGTGCCAGCCGCCAGTCGGCGGCTCGACCCGGCCGGGATCATCGGCGGACAGATAGCCGGCCATAATATTAGGGCCTCGCACGAACAGGCGGCCGCCCCGGTCGATGCCCTCGACCGGCTCCACGCGTCCCTCCACGCCGGGCAGCAGCTGGCCGACCGTGCCGGGTCGGTTGCGGTCGGGGTGGTTGACGGCGGCGACGGGCGAAGCCTCGGTGACGCCGTAGCCCTCCAGCAGGGTGACGCCGCCGAAGCGGGTGTTGAACAGGTGGCGGGTCTCGTCCTTCACCTTCTCCGCGCCGGCGACCACGAAGGCCAGACCCGAGAAGTCGTCGGGGCCGGCCACCCGGGCGTACTGATTGAGGAAGGTGTCGGTGGTCATCAACACCGAGGCCTTCACCTCGGGCAGCAGGGTCATGATCTGCTTGGCGTGAAGCGGTGAGGGGTATTGGAACGCCTTGAGCCCCTCGAGCAGCGGCAGGATCACCCCGCCGGTCAGGCCGAAGCAGTGGAACGTGGGCAGGGGGTTGAAGAACACCCAGTCCTTGTCGAGATCGATGTGGGCGGCGACCTGGCGCGCGTTGGCGACCAAATTGGCCTGGGTCAGCATCACCCCCTTGGGCGCGCCGAAGCTGCCGGAAGTGAACAGGATGACGCCGGGATCGCTGGGCTTGGCGGGGGCGGCGAAGCGGCGCGGCATCAAACCGGCCAGCAGGCCGAAAAGCTTGTCGCCGAGACCGATGGTGGCGCGGATGTCGTCCAGCCAGACCATCTCGACCTGAGCCTCCATGGCGGCGACCAGGTCTTCCAGCTTGGCCTGCTGGATAAAGCGGCGAGCGGTCAGGACCTTCCTGACGCCCGCGGCCTCGCAGGCGGCCTTCACATTGCGCTCGCCGGCCGTGAAGTTGAGCATCACCGGGGTGCGGCCGAAGGCGTGCAGGCCGAAGAAGGTGACGACGACGCCGGCCGAGGACGGCAGCAGGATGCCGACGCGCTCCTTTTCCTCGGTCAGGGCGGCCAGCTTGCGGCCCAGCACGAACAGGGCCCGGATCAGACCAGTATAGGTGAGCGGCTTGCGATCCTGGTCCTCCAGGATCTCCTTGTCGCCATAGCGGTCCCGAGCCGCAATCAGGCTCTCGATCAGAGTTTCAGGCTGAAACTGAACGCTGGCACTCACCTGGCCGTCCCCGTGGACGAGGGTCTTGAAGCCCTCCGGAAAGGGGGCGCACCCTAGAGCGGGGTCACGGGGATGAAAAGATGGCTTACGCGGCGTGAGCGTTCAGCGCGCGGCGTAGACGCGGACCTGGGTTTCCAGTTCCTCAGCCAGAGCCCGACCGACCGGATGGTCCTCGGTTTGGATCTTGTCCCGGACCACGGCGCGGATGGCGCTGACGTGAGCCTCAAGCAGGGACTTGGGCGCCGCCAGACGCTTCTCCGGCTCGTCCAGCAGGCGGCACAGCGAGGCGGCCAGGCGTGTGACCAGCGGGTACTGATAGGTGCCACCCAGGCCCTTCAGGTCGTGGGCGCGGAAGTAGAGAACCTCGGCGGTCTCGGCGGTCAGGCCCTGGGCTTGGATGCGGGCCCAGGCGGCGTCCATCTTGTCGATCTCGTCCTGGAGCCATTGGCCGAACTGGTCCGACATGGCCTTGAGGGCTTCCTCGGCCTTGGCGATGGCCGCGGCGTCGATGCCGCCGAATCCGCCACCCACCTTGAGACGCAGGCCGTTCGGCGGCTGGATCACCTTGGCGGAGGAATTGGACACGGCATGCACTCCTGACGTCTGAGCACGTCAACCATGGCCAATGAGTCTTTAAGAACCGATGACCGGCGAGACGCGCGCGCCTCGCCGGCCTGTGGTGATCAGCCCAGACGCTCGGCGATGCCTTCCAGCGTCTCCTTCAGGCCGGTCATGCGCTTGGCCGTCGGATCGAGGCCTTCGGAGGCCTGGACCTGGTCGGCGAGGGCGCGGACCTGGCCGGCCACGGCGGCGTCGGTAGAGCCGGCCTCGATCAGGGGCTGGGCCTGGTCCATCACCTGGGTGATCTGCATCCGCATGGCCTCGGGCATGGCGTTGTCGCGGGCCAGCTGGTCCAGATAGGCCTTGGCCACCACTGGGTGGGCGGGCCAGGTGACGGGGAACTGCTGCTGCGGGTTCACCGTGCCGCCCTCGTCGGCCAGCTGGGCCGCGGCGATCTCATTGGCCGTCAGGTGCTCGCTGGGGGTCAACTCCAGCACGTCCAGGCCGCGCGCGATCTCGGTGCCGTAGATGCGGCCGTTGTACCAGTAGACCGACCAGTAGCCGCCCATGACGAAGCGCTCGTCATTGACCGCGCCGCGATCGAAATAGGAGTCGGTGAAGTCGCTGATCGACAGGCCGCCCTGGTACCAGGCCTGGACGAACAGGTCGCGGCCGGGGACCGGGATCAGCGAGCCGTTGTGGGCGACGCAGTTCTCGTTGTCGCCCTGGGCCGCCGGCAGCTTGTAGTAGCTGCGGAAAACCATCTCGCCGTCGACGATATCGTAGATGGCGTTGGCGCCCCAGGTCTTGGGATCCTGGACCCGGCAACGCGGACGGGCGCCGCCGCCCCATTCGTCGGTGAAGACGACCTTGGTGCCGTCGTTGTTGAAGGTGGCCGAGTGCCAGTAGGCGAAGCCCTCATCGACCACGGCGTCGATCCGCGACGGCGCGCGGGGGTTGGAGATGTCGAACAGGATGCCGTTGCCCGAGCAGGCGCCGCCCGCGATGTTCTTGGACGGGAACAGGGTGATGTCGTGGCAGTGGTCGGTGCGGTTGGTC
>CAXBPJ010000323.1:0-3062 GCA_963977325.1 uncultured Brevundimonas sp.
ATGCGTGGATGAGGTCGAGTTTCGCAAGCGAGGCCGCCAGGTTGAACAAATCGTCCTGGAACGCTCCGAACGAACGCGTCAGCCCGGTGATCAGCGCATGCTGAGCGATGAAGTTGAGATGGATTGTCGTGAAATCCCCCTCCTTCTCCGGCGCCGCCGCGAAGTAGTAGGATTCAGCCGGCTCTCCCAGCATTTCGACGAATGCATTGTCACCCGTCTGGACCCAGAGCCTCCACCGGCCCTCAGCGTAGAACGTCAGAGACGGCACGAAGAGAGACCGCTTGAGCTGTTCTTTGTCGAGGTAGGGGATGTCCTCGAGCCTCGAAATCTGACCCGGCGCCATGATCTAGGTCTGGCGACTTGTTGATGCCTGCGCAAGCGCGCCTCGGACCGAGGGGACGTCTTTGAGACATCGTGCACCAGCGAGGCATAAAAAAGCCGCGCGCCCCCAAAGGGCGCGCGGCGAGTTTTCGGACCTGTAGCCGTCTATTCCGCAGCGAACCGGTAGGCGTCGTCGTCGGACCGCGGCGGCTTCCTCGCCTCGCCTTGCGGCTCCGGGGCGTCCGGATCGACCGCAGGCGCCGTCCGCAGCACGGGCGGCAACCAGCCCCTGCCCTCGACCAGCCGTTCGGCGGCCTCGGCCATGTCGCCCTTCTTGAACCCGGCGATCCGCCCGGCTTCCTCCGGCGAGGTCGCCTCGGTGACAGCTTCCAGCACCCGCGCCTTGGACACCCGCGAGAAATAGCTGGCGGCGGTGGCCGACCACGTCCCCGTCATGTCGAGACCGGTCGCCGTCGCCAGCGTTTCGGCGTGGGCCAGCGCATCCGGTTTGCGGTCGTGGGGATCGCGCACGGCATAGAGGCCCACGCCCGCGCAACAGGCCATGAGGTCCAGCAGGTCCGACGGCGCCATGGGCGACAGCACCGCCCAGAGGTCGCGGGCCTGCTCCGGGAGCCGCGCGCCCCACGCCTCCAGCCGGTCGGCCACGCGTCGTCCGGCGGGACCGTCGCTGACGCCAGGCGCCAGCCGCTCCAGACCGGTAACGCTCAGCCGCAGTTGCAGCGGCGTCCACGTCCCCCAAGCGGGATAGAAGACCTGCAAGGCCAGAGCGTGGACGACGACCGTCAAAGCCACGTTCACGTCGGCCTGAACGGCGTCGCGCAGCCCCATGGTCCGATGGGCCGTCAGGTCGATCAGCAGCCGCTCCGACAGGGGCGCCAGACCCTCGTCCGCTTCCGGCTCGGGCGCGGGGGGCGTCTCGGCCTCCTCTTCGCCTTCGGTCCACCCCTCCGGCGCCTCGGGATCGGGACGACGCGTCTCCACGGCGTCCTCGGCCCGGACCAGACCCCGCTCGAAGCGGGCCAGTCCGCCGTGGCCGAGCAGCACCATGAGCCCGGCCCGCGCCTTGGCCTCGGCGGGGTAGTCGAAGTCCGGGCCGAAGGCTTGCAGGGCCTTGTCGATCTCCTCCAGCCGGGCGTCCACCTCCGGGGGCAGGATGTCCGCCGCATCCGTCTCGGAGACGAGCCGGTCGTACTCCTCCGACAGGGCCGTGATCCGCGCGGCGTCCGCCTCGGAGCGGACCACCTCGACCGGATAGACCCGGCCCAGGGCGGCGGCGTCGTGATAGTCCGACCCGACCTCCGCCCATTTCCAGCCCTCGCGCTGACGGGCGTCTTCCGCCAGCCCGGCCAGCTTTTCTCGGACCAGCCGGTCCAGCAGAACGGGGTCGTCCAGCCAGCCGCCGCCGTCCTCGGTGAACAGGTCGCGCAGGACCGTCCCGCCCTCGGCCTCATAGGCCTCGATGCCGACAAAGCGGACCCGCTTGTCGTCGGCCCGGACCTTGGCCTCGGTCATCGCCCGCCGGATCGCATAGACCGGCGTGTGCGGTCCGCACTGGTCGAACACCTGACGCTGGCGCTCCTGATCCTCGCTGACGCAGAAGGCCATCAGCTGGTCCAGCGCCAGCGTCCCGTCGCGATAGGCCGTCATGAGTTCGGGCGCCGCCGCCCCGAGCCTCAGCCGTTGACGGACGGTCTGCGCGGACACCCCGAACCGGGCGCCGATCTCCTCGGGACCATAGCCCCGCTCGTCCGCGAGCCGCTTGAAGGCCTCGAACTGATCGGCCGGGTGCATGGCCTCGCGGGTGACGTTCTCGTCGAGACTGATCTCGTGAGCGTCATTTTCGGTGTCGACGGTCACCCTGACCGGATGGGTCCGCTTGATCGCCTTGCGCTTGACCAGCAGCCGCAGGGCTTGGCGCCGCCCCTCCCCGATGGTGACGAGGTAGGCGCCGGTCGCGGCGCCGTCCTCGCCGCGCTCGATCTCGACCACGGGCGGCTGCAACACACCCTTGACCTTGATGGAGGCGGCCAGCGCCTCGATCCCGGCCTCGGTGTGCTTCACCTTCCGGGCGTTCTTCGGCGACGCCTTCAACCGGTTCAGCGGAACCACGATCTCCGCGCCGTGTCCCGGCTCCTGATCCGCTGCGGTCGCGGCGGCGTCAGCCGCCGCGCGGGTTTGGGTGGATTGAACAGTCATGTCTGCCTCCTTTGGGCAAGGGTTGCAGGCACGCGAACTGCGCGCCTGAAACCCTGCCCGTCGGCGAGACCGGGGTAGCAAGGGCCAGGGCGGACCGGCCGGAGGGGGATCGCCCGGCCTGCACAAGCCTGACCCTTATCAGCGCCATGCCCTCGTCGCCGGCGCGGAAGGCGGGGGAGACCGGCCGGTCCGGCGGCGCAGCCGCTTCACCCTGGCCGTGAACGGGTGTGTTGCTCCTCGCCCTTCGCGCTGTAGTCTGGGGGTGGCGGGTTCCGGGACGATAGGGGCCGATCGGGAGCCGGGGGACGTTCAGGCGTCGGCGGCGATCCGCTCCGAAACGCCGGGCTTCCTCGCAGAAGTTCCAGGCCCGTCCCCCATTCGTCTTCGCGGAGGACCGCCCTGACCCACGACCTCTCCGATGAAGAAGCGGAGATCTATCAGGATCTGGCCGGACGCGCCGGCGTGGTCGCCGGCCGCCTGCTTGCGGAGCGAGGCTTGATCTATCTCGAGGATCTCGATCCCGA
>CAXBPJ010000324.1:0-3057 GCA_963977325.1 uncultured Brevundimonas sp.
ACGCCGAACGGCGCTCCGACGGCGCGCCCGGCGAGGCCGACGCCGAACTGTCCGACGAGGCGCCCGAATTGGCCGAGGGCGAGCAGCCCAATCGCGGCCGCGCCGGCGACGACGGCCGCGCCGTCCAGCCCTACCGCGCCTACACCACCGCCTTCGACGAGACGATCGACGCCGCCGAGCTGTGCGATCCGAACGAGCTGACGCGGCTGCGGGCGCTGCTGGACCAGCAATTGGCGGTGCTGTCCTCGATCATGGCGCGGCTGGCCAACAAGCTGCAGCGGCGGCTGCTGGCACAGCAGAACCGCAGTTGGACCTTCGATCTGGAGGAGGGGGTGCTGGACACCGCCCGCCTGACCCGGATCATCACCGACCCGACCGCGCCGCTGAGCTTCAAGGCCGAGAGCGAAAGCCCGTTCCGCGACACGGTGGTGACCCTGTTGCTGGACAATTCCGGCTCGATGCGGGGACGGCCGATCATGGTGGCGGCGGTCTGCGCCGACATCCTGGCGCGGACGCTGGAGCGGTGCGGGGTCAAGGTCGAGATCCTGGGCTTCACCACTCGGGCCTGGAAGGGCGGACAGGCGCGCGAGCAGTGGATCACCGACGGCAAGCCGCCGAATCCCGGCCGGCTGAACGAGGTCCGCCACATCATCTACAAGTCCGCAGACGCTCCGTGGCGGCGCGCCCGCAAGAACCTCGGCCTGATGATGCGCGAGGGCCTGCTGAAGGAGAACATCGACGGCGAGGCCCTGACCTGGGCGCACGACCGTCTGCTGGCGCGGCCCGAGCAGCGCCGCATCCTGATGGTCATCTCGGACGGCTCGCCGGTCGACGACTCGACCCAGAGCGCCAATGCGGCGCTGTATCTGGATCAGCATCTGCGCCAGGTGATCGCGATGATCGAGGAACGCTCGCCGGTCGAGCTGATCGCCATCGGCATCGGCCACGATGTCACCCGCTGGTACCGCCGCGCCGTCACCCTGGTGGATGTCGAACAGCTGGCCGGAGCGATGATCGAAAAACTGGCCGAACTGTTCGAAGCCAGGGAAGAACGACCGGGGCGGCGACGGGCGGCGTAAACTAGGCTCGGGCGAACAGAGCGGCGTACGACACCCGCCGTGTCCCCGGCGAATGCCGGGGCCCAGATTACAAAGCGCCGGTGCAAGGGGCCGGGCGCGGCTGACCCTGATCAGGACGGTTCCGCGTTCTACAATCTGGGCCCCGGCCTTCGCCGGGGACGCGGATTTCCTGGTCGTTGCTACTCCGCCAAAAAGCCGTCCAGTTCCTGGAAGAACCGGTCCGGCTGGTCGAACATGATGAAGTGGGCGCTGTCGTCGATGCGGGTCAGCTCGGCCGAGGGCAGGGTGGCGTAGGACGCCTGATAGATCTGGTCGGTGATCTCGGGGGTCATGCGTGGGTCGTTGAACTTCACATACAGCACCTCCACCGGGGCGGTGATGGCGGCCAGTTCTGGACGCAGGTCGGTGACGATCAGCTCGCGATAGGCGTTGGCCGAGACCTGGCGGTCGCTGTTGCGTGCGTCCTCCAGAGGCCCGGCGCGCAGGCTTTCGGTATTGATCATGCCGGTGATCGCCGCGTCCGCCTGAGCGCGATAGGCCTCTTCCGGACCGGAGCTCATCACCGTGTGGATCTGGTCGGCGATCGGGGCGACCTGTTCGGCGGTCACGCCGGGAACGCCAAACATGGCCCCCATGAAGGGCACCATATCGACGACCATCAGCTTGCCGACCAGATCGGGATGACGCGCCGCCAGCATCAGGCCCATGGTTCCGCCCATGGAATGGCCAACCACCACGGGCTTCTGCAGACCCTTCTCGCGGATATAGCGGGCGATCTCCTCGGCCACCGGCGCGGCGACCGGTCCCTCGGCGTTGGCCTCCGCATCCGCGCCCGCGAACCCCTGCACGTGGATGGCGTGGGTCCGGTAGCGACCGCCCAGATGGTCGATGGTCGACTGCCACACCATGGGCGAGGAGCTGAGGCCCGGGATCAGGATGATGTCCGGCCCCTGCCCATCGACGCGCACATGCATCCGGTCGGACTCGAAGTCGGCATGCTGATGCCCGTGGTGGGCGCCCGCATGCGGATCGGCAGTCTGGCCATGCCCGGCGGCATGGTTCGTATGACCGTCCTGGGCGAAGGCGGGGGCGGCCACCAGCATCAGGGCGGCGGAGACGGCGAGGGCGGATCGAGACATGGGTTTCTCCTGAACAAGCGCTCTGCCTAGCACGGTAACTTTCAAATGCAAAGTGCTTTGGTCAAACAGTGGGGCGCGTTGGCTCGCGGTTTGCTATGCCATGGCTCATGACGCTCGCCGATCCCGCCGTCCAGTCTCCTGAACCCACCACGAAGTCGCCTCGCGCCGCCTTCGGCCAGGGCTTCGTGCTGGACACCTGGTATTTCGCCGCCCTCTCGCGCGACGTGAAGCCGGCGTCGTTGAAACGCTACGAACTCTTGGGCGAGCCGGTGCTGATCGGGCGCACGCGGGCGGGGCAGGCCTATGCGATGCGCGACATCTGCCCGCACCGCGCCGCGCCCCTGTCGGCCGGGCGACTGGTCGACAAGCCGGGCGAGGGCGAGACGGTGGAATGCCCCTATCACGGCTGGCGCTTTCGGCCTGACGGGGTATGCGCCGCCATTCCGTCGCTGGTGTCGGACCAGGCGATGGAGACGGATCGCATCCGGATCAGGTCCTATCCGGTGGCCGAGAGCCAGGGCATGGTCTTCGTCTGGATGACGTCGGATCCGCGCCGCCCGGCCGAACCGGACCATCCCCCTCCGGTCTTCCCCGGCGCCGAGGGCGAGTCGAAACTGGTCGAATGGATGGATTTCGACAGCCACATCGACCACGCCGTGGTCGGGCTGATGGACCCCGCGCACGGCCCCTATGTGCATCAGCAATGGTGGTGGCGATCAGAGCATTCGATGCACGAAAAGGCCAAGGCCTTCGAGCCGCGCGATCTGGGATTCGCCATGGTGCGCCACGCGCCGTCGTCGAACAGCCGGGCCTACAAGATCCTGGGAGGCGCGCCCGCC
>CAXBPJ010000325.1:0-3035 GCA_963977325.1 uncultured Brevundimonas sp.
GCCAGATCTTGACCTGCTCGTCGCCGTGTTTCTCGGCGGTCTCGGCCTTGTTCAGGCCGGTCAGGCCGCCGTAGTGGCGCTCGTTCAGCCGCCAGTCCTCGACCACCGGCACGCCAGTCAGGCCGGCCGCCTCAAGGGCGATTTGGCCGGTGCGCTGGGCGCGGGTCAGAACCGAGGTGAACAGCACATCGGGCCGGAAGCCCTCGGCGGCGATCAATTCTCCGCCCTTTCGCGCCTCCGCCTCGCCCTTGTCGGTCAGGTCGACATCGACCCAACCGGTGAAGCGGTTCTCGAGGTTCCACTGGCTCTGGCCGTGGCGCAGCAGGATCAGGCGCGGCATCGCTCACTCCGTATCGATGGCCGACCGGCCTATGACCGCCCCGGCGGGGGGTCAAGGGTCGGAAACCTTCGCGGCCCGACGCGGTTGTCGTCGCGGAAGGGAGAGCGACATGCCCCGTGGCGACAAATCCAAATACACCGACAAGCAGGAGCGCAAGGCGGACCACATCGCTGAGGGCTATGAAAAGCGCGGCGTCTCCGAGAAGGAGGCCGAGCGTCGCGCCTGGGCCACCGTCAACAAGGACGACGGCGGCGGCAAGAACCCGGGCGGCTCCGGGCGCGGCAAGTCCACGGGTCATCCAGCTTCCAAAAAGGGCGGCAGGAAGGGCGGGGAAGCTTCGGCCAACCGCTCCAAGGCCGACCGCTCCGCCGCCGCCAAGAAAGGCTGGGAAACCCGCCGCAAGAAGGCCGGCTAAACCGATAATCCCATCACCCAGGAGGAAGACCCAATGAAAACCCCAATGATCACCCTGGTCGCGGTGACTGCCCTGCTGGCGGCCTGCAACAGCCAGGACGACGCCCAAGGCCCTGTCGACGCCGCCCAGGACGCCGCCGCCGCGCCGGTCGGCCAGATGTCAGCCGCCACTATGGGCGCCAACATGGTCTCGGCCTATGTGCCGAACGCGGCCATGGGCGACATGTACGAGATCCAGGCCGCCGACATCGCCCTGGAGAAGAGCGAGAACGCCGAGGTCCGCCGCCTGGCCGAGATGATCAAGACCGATCACACCGCCGCCAGCGAGCAGTTCAAGGCCAAGGCGCCCGAGGCCGCGCCTGACGTCGAGATGCCCACATCCCTGGACCAGCGCCGTCAGGGCATGATCGACAACCTCAACTCGGCCTCCGCCGCCGAGTTCGACCGTGTCTATATCGACCAGCAGATCGCCGCCCATAACGAGGCGATCACCCTGCACCGCGGCTTCTCGGACAATACCGAGCATCCGACCCTGGCCGAGCACGCGCGCATGGTCCTGCCCAAGATCGAGGCGCATCTCCAAATGGCCGAGCAGCTCAAGGCCGGCATGAACTGACCAAGACCCCTTGGCCTGGCGACGCCCGTTCCGAGAGGGACGGGCGTTCGCACATCAGGCCTTTCGCCCCCAGCCTCGACCCGCTAGGGACGCGGCGACGGCCCCGTAGCTCAGCTGCATAGAGCAAGGCTTTCCTAAAGCCGAGGTCGGAGGTTGGAGTCCTCCCGGGGTCGCCATGCTTCTGAGCATGGGCGGGCGGCCGTCCGTCACCTCAGCTGGCAGCCCTTCAGACGACCCCCGATCTTAACCTCCAGCCAGCCTCGATCTGATCCTCGGTTCTGAAACGCCGTCGGTTCGTCAGTGGCCGGCAGGCGCGGCCACGGCTTGCGCCTCGTTAACCCGCGCCTTGGCGGCCATCAGGGCGAAGACGACGAGGATGAGATAGCCGACCAACGGCACGTAGAAGACGGGATTGAGACTGCCGGTCACATCCGCGATCTGACCGCCGATCAGCGGCAGCACCGCGCCGCCGACGATGGCCGTGCACAGCAGACCGGACGTCGCCGGGACCGGAGCGCTGGAGCGCTCCAGGGTGAGGGTGAAGATGGTCGGGAACATGATGGAGTTGAAGAAGCCGACAGCGATCGCGGCGTAGGCGGCGGTTTCTCCCGATGTCTGGGTGACCACCAGACACAGGATCGCGGCGATCGCGGTGTTGACGGCCAGCAGGATCCCGGCCCTCACGCGCGTCAGCAGCAGGGCGCCGATGAACCGCCCGATCATGGCGCCGCCCCAATAGAGGCTGACCATGCGTCCGGCGTCGGCCTCGGACAGGTTGAGGATTTCGGGTTGATTCAGGAAGTTGGTGAGCAGGCCGCCGATCGTCACTTCCGAGCCGACATAGACGAAGATCGCCAGAGCCCCCAGAAGGGCCCATTTCGACCGGAACGCCTTCAGCGGCGAGGCCATGCCTCCCTCTTGAGCCGATGCCGTCGCGGCGGCGGCGTTGATCCGCTTGCGCGCCGTGAAGATGAAGACGGCCACGATGGCGAAGACGGACCCCAGGCCGAGGAAAGCCAGATCGATGCTCCGCAGCGATTCCGCGCGGGTCGCCTCGGTGACCACGGCGCCGGCCGCGAACACGCCGCCGGTCAGCAGAACCGTCGACCCCAGCCACGGGACGAGGGTGGTGCCCAAAGAGTTGAAGAACTGCGAGAAATTCAGGCGGGCGTGGGAGCTTTTGCGTGATCCCAGGGCCGCCACAAGCGGGTTGGCGGCCACCTGAAGCAGGGTGACGCCGGAGGCGATGACGAACAGACCCAGCAGCACCAGCATGTACTGGTCCACCAAAGTCGCCGCCGGAATGATGAGACAGCCCAGCACCATGACGCCCAGCGCCGCGATGATGGACCGGCTGTAGCCGAGACGCGACAGCAGGGCCGCGGCCGGGACCGACACCACGGCATAGGCGATGAACCAGGCCGAGGCGGTCAGGGTCGCCTCGGCGAACGACAGATCGAACACCTTTCTGACCGCCGCGATCAGGGGATCGATCAGGGAGGTGGCGAAGCCCCACGCGAAGAACAGGGTGGTGACATAGGCGAAGGCGAGGCCCGTGCCCTTTGCGGGAGTCGGGGAGTCGGGAGTCGCGTGTGTCATGACCCCTTGTGTAGGCGGGGATCGTCCGGCGAGGGAAGAGGCGTTCGCTTGAGGCGAGCAGTTTCG
>CAXBPJ010000326.1:0-3007 GCA_963977325.1 uncultured Brevundimonas sp.
ATCGACGGCGCCCGGCCGCGCCGCATCGCCATCACCGACCAGGCGGTGG
Source organism: uncultured Brevundimonas sp. (assembly GCA_963977325.1). Lineage (GTDB taxonomy): Bacteria > Pseudomonadota > Alphaproteobacteria > Caulobacterales > Caulobacteraceae > Brevundimonas. Next base: position 50 of record CAXBPJ010000326.1, read on the forward strand.
CCGAGGCCCGCGCCGCCCTGCCGCCCGCCGACACCCGCGCCCTGCGCGTCGCGGCCGACAATGTCCGCGTCTTTCACCAGGCCACCCGGCCCGAGGACAGCGCCTGGGTCGAGACCACGCCCGGCGTCCGCTCGCGTCTGGTGTGGCGGCCGATCCGCTCTGCCGGCCTCTATGTGCCCGGCGGCACGGCGCCGCTGTTCTCGTCCCTGCTGATGCAGGCCATTCCGGCCCAGGTCGCCGGCGTCGGCGAGCGGGTCGCGGTCACACCCCCGGCCCGGAACGGCGGCGTCCACCCCGCCATGATCGTCGCCGCCGGCGAAGCGGGCCTGGACGCGATCTGGCTGATCGGCGGGGCCCAGGCCATCGCCGCCCTGACCTTCGGCGCGGTGCTGGACGACGGCGAGATCCCGGCCTGCGACAAGCTGTTCGGCCCCGGCAACGCCTTCGTCGCCGAGGCCAAGAAGCAGGCCTCCACCCTGACCGGCGGCCCGGCCGTCGACATGCCCGCCGGACCGTCCGAGCTGATGGTCATCGCCGACCGCGACGCCGATCCCGAGATCGTCGCCGCCGACCTCCTCAGCCAGGCCGAGCACGACGCCGACGCCCAGGTGATCCTGGTCTCGCCCAGCCGCACGGTGATCACGCAAACGATGGCGGCGGTCGAACGCCAGCTGGCGACCCTGCCCCGCGCCGAGATCGCCCGCGCCTCCCTGGCCGAGGCCCGCGCCGTCCTGGTGGCTGATCTCGCCGTCGCGGTCGAGGTCGCCAACCTCTATGGCCCCGAACACCTGTCGTTGCAGGTCGAGGACGCCGAGGCCCTGGTCCCGTCCCTGACCGCCGCCGGCGCCGTGTTCGTGGGCCGCTGGGCCGCCGAGACCCTGGGCGACTACGCCGCCGGCCCCAGCCACGTCCTGCCCACCGACGGCGCCGCCCGCACCCTCGGCGGCCTGACCACCGCCAGCTTCATGACCTCCATGTCGGTGCAGCAGGTCACGGACAAGGGGGCCCAAGCTATCGCCCCCATCGCCGCCCGCCTGGCCCGGCTGGAAGGGCTGGAGGCCCACGCCAGGGCGGCCGACCTGAGGGTGACGGCGAGATGAATGCAATGGGGAGAGCAGGATCATGCTGACCAATCTGCCCGCCCCCTTCGCGCCGCTGGTGTCGGGCGGCGAGAGTCTGGAGCGCTATCCCGGATCGGGCGCCGCCCTGGCCGAGCGCCTGGCCGCCCCGTACGCCCAGCCGGTCGAGCGCATCCTGCCGGTTCGCGGCCTGACCCACGGTCTCGAACTGGTCTTCCGCCTCGCCGCCCGCGACGGCCTGGCCGTCGAGGGCCCCGACGCCGAACCGTTCACCCGGCTACGCGGCCTCTATCGCGACCCACCCCAGGGTGCCGACCGGGGCGCGGTCATCCTGCGGGGGCTCGCTTCCGCCGAGGTCGTCGCCGAGATGGCCGAACGCGTGGCCCCGGCCCTGCTGGTTCTCGACGAGGGCCTGGTCGAGTTCGCCGAGACGCCCTCCGCCGCGCCGCTCGTCGAGGGTCACGCCAATCTGGTCGTGCTGCGCAGCCTGTCGATGGCGTACGGGCTGGCCGGCGCGCGGATCGGGGCCGCCATCGCCCAGCCGCAGATCCTCGCCCGGCTGGCCGAGGTCGTGGAGCCCTACGCCCTGCCCGAGCCCTCGGTCCGCCTGGCGCTGCAGGCGCTCGATCCCTCGCGGATGATCGAGACGCGGGAGCGCATCGCCGCCGTCCGCCGCGAACGTGACCGGCTGGCCCAGGCGCTCGGACGCCTGATGCCGGTCGAGCCCGGCGTCGGCCCCGTGATCATGGTCCGACCCCCCGATCCTAAGCGCGTGACCCAGGCCCTGGCCCGCTTCGGCATCGCCTCCGACGGCGCCGGAGATCGGCTGCGGCTACCGGTGTCGGCCTCGGCCGCCGTCAACGATCGCCTGCTGGCGGCCTTAGACCTGGCCCAGCCGTCGCGTCCGCACCGCATCGGCCAAGCGGTGCGCGACACCAAGGAGACCCGCATCGTCTGCGCCGTCGACCTGGACGCCCCCGGCCCGGTCGCCATCTCGACCGGCGTGGGCTTCTTCGACCACATGCTGGAGCAGATCGCGGCCCACGGCGGCTTCTCGCTCAGCCTCGCCTGCGAGGGCGACCTGCACATCGACCCGCACCACACCGTCGAGGACTCAGCCATCGCCCTGGGCCAGGCTTTGAAACAGGCGCTCGGCGAGCGGCGCGGCATCGCCCGCTACGGCTTCGTCCTACCGATGGACGAGGCCCGCGCCAGCGTCACCCTGGACCTGTCAGGCCGGCCTTACCCGGTGTTCGAGGGCGACTTCGCCACGCCCATGATCGGCGACTATCGCACGGACCTGACCGCCCATGTGTTCCGCTCCCTGGCCGAACACCTGGGCGCCGCAATCCACGTGTCGGTCACCGGCGACGACGACCACCACAAGACCGAGGCCGCCTACAAGGCCTTCGGCCGTGCCCTGCGCCAGGCCATCCGCGTCGACGGCGAAGTGGTGCCGAGCACCAAGGGCGTGCTGTGACAGTCGCCATCCTCGCCTATGGCGCCGGCAACCTCGCCTCGGTCCAGTTCGCGCTGGAGCGACTGGGCGCGCGGCCGCGCCTCGTCTCCACCCCGGAGGAGATCGCCGAGGCCGAACGCCTGATCCTGCCGGGGGTCGGCGCCGCCGGCTACGCCATGGGGCGACTCGAGGCGTTGGGCGTCACCGAGGCGATCCGCGCCTTTCCGCGCCCCCTGCTGGGCGTCTGCCTGGGCCAGCAGCTGCTGTTCGACAGCTCCGAAGAGGGCGACGTGGCCCTCCTCGGCCTCATCCCCGGCCGCGTGGTCCAGATGCGGCCCGCGCCCGACCGCCCCGTGCCGCACATGGGCTGGAGCCGCCTGACCCGAGAGCGCCACGACCCGCTGCTGGAGGGCGTCGAGG
>CAXBPJ010000327.1:0-3000 GCA_963977325.1 uncultured Brevundimonas sp.
CGGGCGCGGAAGTCGTCGACTCGGCCTCGCAAGCCACAGCGGACGTTGTCGTCCTGGCGGTCAAGCCCAACGTCTGGCGTGAAGCGGTCGAGGCCTTGAGCGGCAAGCCGGCGGGGACGCTGATTTCCCTGATGGCCGGCGTCCGCGCCGCCGATCTCGCCAAGGCCCTGCCGGGCTGGCGGATCGCGCGGGTGATGCCGACCACCGGCATCGGCGTGGGGCGCGGCGCGGCCGCCTGGTGGTCCCAAGCCGAGGGGGTGGCGGAGATCGTGGATGCCGTCCTGGGCTCCGTCTCGTCGCTGGTCCGGCTGGAGGACGAGGCCAACATCGACATCGCCACGGCGATCTCGGGCTCCGGCCAGGGTTACGTGTTCGCCTTCGCCAAGGCTTTGGCGGAAGCCGGAGAGCGCGCCGGCCTGGCGCCGGACATCGCCACCGGTCTGGCGCGCGCCACCCTGATGTCGGGTTCCGCCGTCATGGAGGCCGACGACCGTGATCTCGAGACCCTGATCGGGGAGGTCGCCTCGCCGGGCGGCACCACGCAAGCCGGCCTCGACGCCATGGAGCAGGCGGGCATGCCCGGCGCCGTCAACGCCGCGGTCGAGGCGGCCTTGGCCAAGGCGCGGGAACTGGCCGGCGGCTAGAGCCGCCCGTCGGCCAGGCGGCGCGCGAACCCGTCAAAGGCGCGATCGGCGTCCTGCCAGGTTGAACCCCCGATCACCCACTCGATGCTCGGCGAAAAATAGTCGTATTGGATCGGCTGCGCGCTGCCGTCAGCGGCGATCACCTCACCCTCGATGGCGGCCCCGCCGATCGAGCGGCTCTCGTGCAGGGACAGACCGGGCCGGTCCGTCAGTTGCTGAAAGGTCGGCCGATTGGGCTTCAGGTCGGTCAGCACCAGCCGGACCGTCGTCCCCTGCAGCGCGCCGGTGCGTCCCAGCTGTTCGCGCACGGTCTGGACCAGTTCGACGGCCTGCTGCTCAACCTCACGGACCCCGAGGTCCTTCTCGGCGCGCTCCGCCAGCTTGGGGGACAGGGTGACCACGACCTCGGGCGGCTGGGCATGGGCGGCGCCGGCGGCCAGGCCGGACAGGGCGGCGGCGATGAGGAGAGGGCGCATGGCAGGTCTCACGTCTGGATGATGCGGAAAGGGTCCGCCTCCGGACATGAACCTAAGCTGACTGAACGTCAGGCCAAGACGCTTTGCAGCGCGTCCCGCACCGCCTGTTCGGTGAAGGGCTTCTGCAGCACGGGGCGCCCCCTCCACTCGTCCGGCAGACCGCCTTCGCCATAGCCCGTGGAAAACACGAAGGGCACGCCTCGCGCGCTCAGCGCCTCGGCGACCGGGAAGACCGGCTTGCCGGCGACGTTCACGTCAAGCAGCGCGGCGTCCAGATCGGGCTCGCCGGTTGCGGCGGCCACCCCTTCCTCGACCGTCGAGGCGGGCCCCACCGGGGCGGCGCCCATATCCTCGAGGATGGTCTCCAGCAACATGGCGACCAGCGACTCATCCTCGACGACGAGAACGCGGCGGCCTTCCAGGGTGTCGGTCATTGGGCGGGCTCCAGGTTCGGCGCGTCTTGGTCCTGAGGGAAGGCGATCTCGGCGACAAAGCCCTCCGGCGGATAGCGCAGCCTGGCCTCGCCCGCCAGATCGTGGCGCGCATTGCGCTGGATCAGTCGGCTGCCGAAACCGAGGCGCTCCGGCTCCTGAACCGAGGGTCCGCCAACCTCGCGCCACGTCAGGGTGATCTGGCCATGGCGAGGATCGAACCGCCAATCGACATCGACCCGCCCCTCACCGCTGCTGAGGGCGCCGTACTTGACCGAATTCGTCGCCAGTTCGTGCGCGATCATTCCCAGCGACAGCGCGGCGGCGGGTCGAAGTTCGACGTGAGGCCCGTTCAGCGAGACCCGCGACGGCCCGTGGGCGCTGGCCTCATGGTCAAAGACGCTGCGTATGTCCGACCCCTGCCAATGGCTACGTGTCAGCAGGTCGTGAGTGTGGGACAGGGCGACGATCCGCGCCTGGAAGCTGCGGGCGAATTCGATGGGGTCGGGGTGGCTGCGCGCCGTCTGGACCGCGATCGACTGGACCGTGGCCAGGGTGTTCTTCACCCGGTGATTAAGCTCGTCGATCATCAGCTTCTGATGCCGGGAAGCCTCAACGGTCTGGGTCGCGTCGTGACCCTGAACGAAAATGCCCGCGACCTTGCCCGCGGTGTCGCGGATCGGCTGATAGACGAAGTTCAGAAACAGGGTTTCGGGCGAGCCTTGCGGCGTGTGCTGAAGCTCGACCTTCATCTCGCGGCCTTCGAACGGCTCGCCGGTGGCGAACACATTGTCCAGCAGGTCGTAGAAGGGCTGGTTCTCCAGTTCCGGCAGGGCGTCGCGGATCGGCAGGCCGACGACGTCGCGGTCGCCGACCAGTCGGCGATAGGCCGGATTGACCATCTCGAAGACATGATCCGGTCCGCCCAGAACGGCCATGAAGCCAGGGGCCTGGGTGAACAGGGCGATCAGCCGCATCCGCTCGTCGGCCAGGGCCTCGGCCTGGGCCTGCACCCGCTTGGCGCGCTCCAGAACCCGCCCGCCGACGATGGCGTCGATGGCTGTCCCATTGTGGCGGGCCTCGGGCGCGGCCGCGTCGCCCAGTCGGGTCAGGTCGGTGACGTCGCTGGTGTGTTGGAGGATAAAGCGGATCCGGCCGGCGTCGTCGGTGATCGGCGCGTGGGTGGCGCTCCAGAAGCGGCGCTCCCGTTCCCCACCGGGGCCCATTTCGACCCGATACTCGATCAGCGCCAGATGGTCGCGCTCCCCGGTCTCGAGGACACGCTCCATCGAAGCGCGAAGCTGACGCACGCTCTCAGCCCCGGTCTCGCCGCCGCCGCCGTCGAAAGCTTCGAACATGTCGCGGCCGATCAGGTCTTCTCGCTCCCGGCCCGTGACGTCGAGATAGGCGCGGTTCATCCCCGCGATCCGGAGATCGGGCGTCAGCACG